>JAAXZP010000205.1 GCA_012719815.1 Christensenellaceae bacterium | reverse complement strand
ATTTACAGCGTCGCCAGCAAGGACAATCCCGACGTCGTCATCACCGAGATCGGCGGCACGGTGGGCGACATTGACTCGCAGCCGTTCCTCGAGACCATCCGCCAGATCAAGTGGGAAGTGGGCGAGGAGAACTGCATGTATATCCACGTGACGCTGATGCCGTACCTGCGCAAGGTGGGCGAGCTGAAGACCAAGCCCACGCAGCACAGCGTCAAGGAGCTTCGGACCATCGGTATTGAGCCGGACATCATCGTCTGCCGCACCGAGGTGGAACTGACGGACGACATCAAGCGCAAGATCGCGCTGTTCTGCAACGTCAGCCCCAAAAACGTGGTGCAGAACCTGGACGCGGACATGCTCTACGAGGTGCCCCTCCTGTTGCGCAGGGAGAACCTCGATACGCTGGTTTGCCAGCGGCTCGGCCTGCCCGACGTGGAATCGCGCCTTCCGGAATGGGAGCGCATTGTTGAGATACTGAAGGCCAAAAAAGAAAAAGTCAAGATCGCCATCGTGGGCAAATACACCGAGCTGCACGACGCCTACCTTTCCATCTGCGAGTCGCTGACGCACGCGGGCATCGCCAACTACCTGGACGTGGAAGTGCTTTGGGTGAACGCGGTGGAGCTGGAAGAGGAGAAGGACGTCTCCCGCGTGCTGGGCGAAGCGGACGGCGTGATTGTGCCCGGCGGTTTCGGCGAGCGCGGTATAGAAGGAAAAATTAAGGCAATACAATATTGCAGGGAAAACAAGGTGCCGTTCTTCGGCATCTGCCTGGGAATGCAGCTGGCGGTCATCGAGTTTGCGCGCAACGTGCTGGGCCACCGCGAAGCCAACTCCACGGAGTTCTGCTCGGACACGCCGTATCCGTTTATTGACCTGATGCCCGAGCAGAAGAACATCACCAACATGGGCGGCACCATGCGGCTGGGCCAGTACAGGTGCACGCTCGCCAAGGATACGCTTGCCTATGCGGCGTACGGCCAGGAGGAGATCAGCGAGAGGCACCGCCACCGCTACGAGTTTAACAACATCTACTTCGAGGAGATCACCAAGGCGGGCATGCGCGTGTCCGGCGTCAACCCGGACCACGGCCTGGTGGAGATCATAGAGCTGCCGGAACATCCATGGTTAGTGGGCGTCCAGTTCCATCCGGAGTTCAAATCCCGGCCCCTCCGATCTCACCCGCTGGTCCGCGAGCTGGTGGCCGCGGCGAAAAGGTACAGCGACGCGCGCAAGAAGAGCGGGAAATAAGCGCATACGGGGGCTCTTTGGCAGAGCCCTTTGATGGCGGCCCCGAGGCAAAACCCTCCACGGTCTATTGGCCTTATCGGAAGCCCGCAGGCCCGGCACAGCCCGGGCTTCATGTTTTACCTGTCCCCGGGCATTTCCGGGGCGGATATAACCGACACACGGCGGAGGATAAAGTATGACGGAATCGAAAGCCCGTAACTTCATTGAGGCGATTATCGAGGACGACTTAAAAAACGGCCGCGTGAGCGAGATCGTCACGCGTTTTCCGCCCGAGCCAAACGGATACCTGCACATCGGGCACGCCAAGTCGATATGCCTCAATTTCGGTACGGCTATCAAATACGGCGGCAGGTGCAACCTGCGCTATGACGACACCAATCCGGTCAAGGAAGACGAGGAATATATCCGCAGCATCGAGCGCGACGTGCGCTGGCTGGGCTTTGAGCCGGCGGCGGTACTCTACGGCTCGGACTATTTCGAGTACATGTTTGAAAAGGCGATGCTGCTCATCGAAAAGGGCCTCGCTTACGTGTGCGACCTTTCCGCGGAGCAGATACGCGAGTACCGCGGCACGCTCACCGAGCCGGGCAAAAACAGCCCGTACCGCGACCGCAGCGTGGAGGAGAACCGCAGGCTGTTTCTTCAGATGCGGGAAGGCAAATACAAGGACGGCGAGAAAGTGCTGCGCGCCAAGATCGACATGGCGAGCCCCAACCTTAACATGCGCGACCCGGTGCTGTACCGCATACTGCACGCTACTCACCACCGCACCGGCGACAAGTGGTGCATCTACCCGATGTACGACTTTGCGCACCCGCTGGAGGACGCCTACGAGGG
Organism: Christensenellaceae bacterium; assembly: GCA_012719815.1. Classification (GTDB taxonomy): domain Bacteria; phylum Bacillota; class Clostridia; order Christensenellales; family SZUA-584; genus SZUA-584. The sequence continues at coordinate 13,319 of JAAXZP010000205.1, read as the reverse complement.
CATCACGCACAGCATCTGCACGCTGGAGTTTGAGGACCACCGGCCGCTTTACGACTGGGTGATCGAGAACTGCGAGTGCGTGCCCGCGCCGCGCCAGTACGAGTTTGCGCGACTCAACATGACGCGCACCATCATGAGCAAGCGGTACCTGAAAAAGCTGGTGGACGAGGGCGTGGTGTCGGGCTGGGACGACCCGCGCATGCCCACGATATCCGGCCTGCGCCGCCGCGGCTACACGCCGGAGGCCATCCGCGATTTCTGCGAGCGCATCGGCGTGGCCAAGTCCAACAGCGAGGTGGACGTGGGGCTGCTGGAGCACTGCGTGCGCGAGCACCTGGGCGAAGTGGCGCCGCGCCGCATGGTGGTGCTGGACCCGCTGAAAGTGGTGATCGAGAACTACGAGGGCGACGGCGAGTACGTGCTTTCGGAAAACCTGCCCAAGAACGAAGAGGCAGGCAGACGCGAGGTTCGGTTCTCGCGCGAGATCTATATTGAACGCGCGGATTTCATGGAGGAACCGCCGCCCAAGTTCTTCCGCCTGGCGCCCGGCAGGGAAGTGCGGCTGAAGGACGCCTACATCATAAAATGCGAGAGTGTTATAAAGGACGAGAACGGCAACATCACAGAGCTGCGCTGCACTTACGACCCCGGCTCCAAGACGGGCGGGCCCACGGCGGGCCGCAAGGTGAAGGGCACGCTGCACTGGGTGGACGCCGCTTCGGCGATACCCTGCGAGGTGCGGCTGTACGATTACCTGCTGAACGAGGACTCCGAAGGTGATTTCAGCGAGCGGCTGAACCCCGATTCGCTGAAGGTGATGCCGAATGCCCTGGCCGAGCGGGCGCTGGCGGACGCCGCGGTGGGCGATAAGTTCCAGTTCCTCAGGCAGGGCTATTTCTGCAAGGACCCGGACAGCACCGAGGCCCGTCCGGTGTTCAACCTGATCGTCAGCCTCAAGGACAGCTATGCCAAGTCCCAGGGGGCCTGAAAAAACGTCTGTGAGGGATTGCACATGAGTCAAGTGAGAACGCGGGTTGCGCCCAGCCCCACCGGTTACCTGCATATCGGCGGACTGCGCACCGCGCTGTACGCGTGGCTTTTCGCCCGCAAGCATGGGGGCAGGTTTATACTGCGCATCGAGGACACCGACGTGGCGCGGGAGGTTCCCGGCGCGAAGGAAATCATCTATTCCACGCTGCGCGAAGCGGGGCTTTATTACGACGAAGGCCCGGATGTGGGCGGCGAATATGGCCCGTACATCCAGAGCGAGCGCCGCGAAATCTACAAGAAATACGCCGAGGAGCTGATCCGTCGCGGAGCGGCTTACCGCTGCTTCTGCACCAAGGAACAGCTTGCCGAGGCCCGCGCGGCTGCCGAAGCCCGCGGCGAGACCTACACCTACGACAAGCGTTGCCTGCGCCTTTCCGAGGCGGAAATACAGCGCCGGCTGGACGCGGGGGAGCCGTATGTGATCCGCCAGAACATTCCGACAGAAGGGGAGACCACCTATACGGACCTGGTGTTCGGCGACATCACGGTGCCCAACGCGGACCTGGACGACAACGTGCTGCTGAAAGCGGACGGCCTGCCCACGTACAACCTGGCCAACGTGATCGACGACCACCTGATGGGCATTACGCATGTCATCCGCGGGGTGGAATACCTGTCGTCCACGCCCAAGTACAACCACCTGTACCGTGCGCTGGGCTGGGAGATACCCACGTATATTCACCTGCCCGTGGTGATGAAGGACAAGCAGAGAAAGCTCAGCAAGCGGCACGGCGACGCTTCCTACGACGATTTCATCAAAAAAGGGTATCTCAAGGAAGCGCTGATCAACTACATCGCGCTGCTGGGCTGGAGCCCCGGCACCGAGCAGGAGATATTCTCGCTGGATGAGCTGATAGAGGCTTTCTCGCTCGAAGGGCTGTCCAAGTCGCCCGCGATATTCGATGTGGAGAAGCTGACCTGGATGAACGCGCAGTATATCCGCGCGCTGCCCAAAGAGGAGTTTATATCCCGCGCCATGCCGTATTTCAAGGAGGCGGGCGTGGCGCATATGGATTTGAACCTGATTGCGGAGCTGATACAGCCGCGGCTGGAGCGGCTGGACGAGATACCGCCCAAGCTTGCGTTCCTCACCGAAATGCCCGCTTTCGGACCGGAGTTGTACGCGCACAAGCGCTCGGGCACAGACGCGGCCAAAGCGCTGCCGGTGCTGAAGGAGGCGAGAGCCGCCCTTGCCGAACTGGACGAGTATACCGTTGATTCGCTCAAGGCGGCGCTGAACGCGCTGGTGGAAAAATTGGGCGTGAAGACCGGCTTCGTGTACTGGCCGGTGCGCATCGCGATATCCGGGCTGGAGGTGACGCCGGGCGGCCCGGCGGAGATCGCCTGCCTGCTGGGCAAAGCGGAAACGCTGAGCCGGCTGGATACGAGCATCGCCGAGCTGGAGAAGCAGCAGGGATAGAATATTTGAGGCGCTGCCTTCAAACTTCCGCTGGCAGATATAACGCCCGCACGGATTAAGCGATGCGGGCGTTTTTTGTTGCCGTCAGGCTTCCTGATGGATTCTATAAGAGGGCGGAACCTCCATTTCAAGCGCTAACCCCGCCGCCGGTTGAGCGCGATCATGATGCCGGCGCACAGCGAGGACGCCACGCAGAACACGATCAGCGTCACCTTGAAGAACGTGAAGCTGAAAAATGACGGGTTGAATTCGTTCAGTATCACGTACGTGACGATGAACAGCGACAGTATGATGCACACGTGCGGAACCAGTTTTCTGATCATGGCTGCCCCTCCGGATTATCGGTGATATAGACGATGTCGGGCGTGGTTCTGCGTCTATCCTGGTGGTTGAGCATCTTGTCCATGAATATCATCTCCGCGGACCGGCCGCCGTCCAGGTTGTACGCCTCGGCGCATCCCAGCTCTTCCATCAGCTGCGAGAGCTCCTGCATGGTGCAGCCCAGGCTGTAGCCCGACTGGCGGCCGCCGATGACGACAAAACAGTAATGGCCCGGCTCAAAGTAAACTATCGCCGTCCTCGGGTTGCTCCTTTGGACGGTGGAGTTGAACTCCGTCATGGCCTGCCCGTTCTGAAGCAGCATCGGCCCGAACGTCCATATCTGGTAAACGCCGGACGACAGCGTGCTGTCCACATCGAAATCATTGGGCGAGAAAGTTTTCATGCTGCCGTCGCTATACATCACCAGTACGTCGTTGCCCGATTTCGGCTTGCGGTAAAGCTGCCCGTTGCGTACCACGGTGCCATAATTTTGGGTACAGTGATCGCCGTTAATCGCGAGTATCGCGCCGTTTTCCCTGGCCACTTTGTCAGTGAGCTCCGAGCCGCCCATCACGTCCGGCTTTTTGGCGAACGCGGTCCGGAAATACTTAAGGTCCGCTACGTAGATGTCGGCGATGTAATAGGGGACGTCGCCTTTCATGAACGTCTGGATTTCGATGCTGACGTTGGCGCTTTTATACGACGTATCCGTACTGACGACATCGCCTTCCGTGAACTTGTCCGCGAATTTGGCCCGCCAGTCATTGGGGTCTATGCTTGGTGAAGCGGCGGGGTATTCTTCCGTGGGCGTCGTTGCGCTCGGCGCAGCGGCGGGCGCATCGGATGCTGCCGGCGGTGCGGAGGGCTGGGATTGGGCCATGGCGGTAGCCCCCGGCAGCGGCTTTCCCTGTACCTCCGGCTTGATTTCGTACTGGAAGATATAGAAAATGCCGAGCAGCAGCGCGGCCAGCAGCACGTCGATGGCGATGACCAGCCAGATGGGCAGCTTTTTCCTGCGCGACCGGCCCCGGCCGCCGGGTTGCATTTGATGCGGCGCGCCGTGACCTCCGCCATGTGCCTTCACATTTCTTCCGTAGCTGCCTTCCATACGCCCTCCTGACCTTTGCATTAGAAGAGCCCTTCGATGCGGCCTTCGTCGTCAATGGTGATGGATTCCGCCGCCGGCTTTTTGGGCAGGCCGGGCATCGTCATCATATCGCCGGCCAGCACCACGATAAATCCGGCGCCGGCGGAGAGCTTGACGTTGCGCACCGTGAATATGAAGTCCTTGGGCCGGCCGATTAGGCTGGGGTCGTGCGACAGCGAATACTGCGTTTTCGCGATGCAAATGGGCAGGTACGCGTATCCGTTCTTGCTCAGCGCTTCGATGGCCTTGGTGACGCCAGCGGAATAGTGCACGTCGCACGCGCCGTAGATGGTTTTTGCCAGCTTTTCGATTTTGCACGGTATGGGGTCTTCCAGCGCGTAGGGATAACGGGGCTCCGTCTTTCTCGCGATGCGCATCACTTCCCGTGCCAGATCGACGCCGCCTTCGCTGCCCTTTTCCCATACTTCGACGGGTATGGCCTTGACGCCCCGGGCGCGGCACAGCTTCTGCACCAGCGCTATTTCTTCCGGCGTGTCGGTGTGGAATTTGTTGATGGCCACCACCGTGGGCAGGCCGTAGAAGTCCTTGAGGTTTTCGATATGCTTATAAAGGTTCTCCATGCCGCGGATGACGGCTTCCTCGTCCGGAGCGGAGAGCTCATCCTTCTTTTTGCCGCCGTGGCTCTTGAGCGCGCGGATGGTGGCGACCACCACCACGGCGTCAGGCCAAAGGCCGGTCTGGCGGCACTTGATGTCGAGGAACTTCTCCGCGCCCAAATCCGCGCCGAAGCCTGCTTCTGTCACCACGTAGTCGGCGAGGTGCAGCGCCATGTTGGTCGCGATATAGCTGTTGCAGCCGTGCGCGATGTTGGCAAACGGCCCGCCGTGCATCAGGCAGGGCGTCTGCTCCAGCGTCTGCACCAGGTTGGGGCGTATCGCGTCGCGCAGCAGCACGGCCATTGCGCCCTCCGCTTTAAGATCGCCGGCCGTGACCGGTTTCTCGCCGAACGTGTACGCCACCTTGATGCGCGCGAGGCGCTTTTTCAGGTCGTGCAGGTCGGAAGCGAGGCACAGCACTGCCATCACTTCGGACGCCGCCGTGATGTCGAAGCTGTCTTCGCGCGGCATGCCGTTGGTGCGCCCGCCCAGGCCGCAGGTGATGAAACGAAGCTGCCTGTCGTTCATGTCCATGCAGCGCCGGAAGGTGATGCGCCGCGGGTCGATATTAAGCTCGTTGCCGTGGTGGATATGGTTGTCCACCAGCGCGCACAGCAGGTTATTCGCCGCGGTGACCGCATGCAGGTCGCCGGTGAAGTGCAGGTTGATGTCTTCCATCGGGATGACCTGCGCGTAGCCGCCGCCCGCCGCGCCGCCCTTGATGCCGAACACCGGCCCCAGCGAAGGCTCGCGCAGCGTCAGGAACACGCGCTCGCCGCACCGCTTTAGAGCGTCCGCAAGGCCGATGGACACCGTGGTTTTGCCTTCGCCCGCGGGCGTGGGGTTGATCGCGGAGACGAGTATCAGCTTGCCGCGGCTCCTGTCTTTCAGCCGCTCCATGATGGAGAGCGACACCTTCGCTTTCTTGTAACCGAACGGTATCAGCTCGTTCTCCAGTATGCCGCTCGCTTCGGCGATTTGCGAGATGGGCACAAGATTCGCCTCGCGGGCTATTTCAAGATCTGTTTTATACTGCATTTTATACCCCTTTATATTATTGTCACTGCGTACTATTATACTCAGATTGGCGATGTTGACCACTAAATTTTTCAGTTGCGGCCCGATTCCTGTGCGTGTGCCGAAGGGTATGAAAATATGAAAAATGTCGGACGGCGGCGGGTATACTGTTTTGCCGGCGCGGCGATGACGATTTTGCTGTGCGGGAGAGAGGGTTGTTTCATTATAAAAAGCTCTGGCCAGGGAACCGGCCGGGGCTTTTAAATGCTTACTGTTTATTTAAAATTATAATCTATTTATAAATAAGGATAAGGATTTTGGGTTAACCCTCTTCCTTTTAAAGGGTCAAAAAAGTTCTTCATACAGTTTCGTGGATAAGTCGGGCTATGTTTTACGTAAAACCGGCGAAACACATGGTTTTTCGCCAAGATAAAAAGGGTGAGGATTCGGCTAATCCTCACCCTTTGCGCTGAGTACCCTTTACCTCTGCCTGTTGTCGTTGTTCCTGTTTTGATTCTGCCTTTTCTGCTGCTCCTGTCTTCTCTGTTGCTCCTGCCTTTGATTTTGCCTGTTCTGGCAATTCTGGTTCTGGTTGCTTCTGATGTCCATAACCGTTCTCCTTTATTGATTAATGCATGATTATTATTTGCATTGGAAGGGAAACATTATACGAAGAAAAATAGCAAATGCTGGAGTGTGATACCTATACTGATAACAAATGCGCGTATTCTCACAATGGCCGGGAAGACGTATGAATCGGGCTGTATCCTGATTGAGGGCAGCACCATTGTGGAGGTCAATGAAAGCATAAGCGCTTCAAAAAACAAGGATGATTTATTTTTGGACGTAAAGGGATGCTGGGCGCTGCCCGGTTTAATCGACGCTCACTGCCATATCGGAATATCGGAGGAGAAAACCGGCACGGTGGGGGATGACAGCAATGAAACGGCGCAGCCGGTAACGCCTCATCTGAAGGCCATCGACGCGATAAACCCGATGGACGCCGCGTTCCATAACGCCATCAGGGCCGGCATCACGTCGGTCATGGCGGGGCCGGGGAGCTCCAACGTGGTCGGCGGGCAGTTTGTGTTTATTAAAACATGGGGGCGCAGGGTGGACGAGATGGTGGTGCTGGAACCGGCGGCGATGAAAGTGGCGTTCGGGGAAAATCCCAAGAACAACTACGGAAAAAGCAACATGATGCCGTCAACGCGCATGTCGATAGGGGCGATGCTGCGCGAAGAGCTGCACGCCGCCAGAAAGTATGCCGAAAAAAAGAAGGCGGCGCTGGAATCCGGGGACAGCTTTGACGAGGACTATCAGATGGAAAGCTGGCTGCCGGTGCTCAGTAAACAGATTCCGCTGAAAGCGCATGTGCACCGGGCGGACGATATACTGACGGCCATCCGCATCGCCAGGCTGTTTGACCTCAAGCGGACTCTGGACCACTGCACCGAAGGGCATTTCATCGCGGAGGCTATCCGGGATTCCGGATTCCCCGTCATACTGGGGCCGAACCTTGCCTCCCGGAACAAAATAGAGGTGCAGTACATGGATTTCAAGACGGCGGGGATACTGCACAAGGCGGGGATAAAGCTGGCCATTATGTCGGACCATCCGGTGTCGCTGATACAGTACCTGCCGCTGTGCGCGGGGCTGGCGTCGAAGGAGGGGCTGGGCGTCGAGGAGGGCCTTAGAGCCATCACGATAAACGCCGCGGAGATCTGCGGCGTGGCGCACCGGGTGGGCAGCATCGAGCCGGGCAAGGACGCAGACATCGCCATATTTGACGGCAACCCGATGGAGACGTTTACGCGCTGTCTGTACACCATCATCAACGGCAAAATAGTATATAATTTTGATAGAGAAAGTAGGAATTAGCTATGCGGCGTAATTGCAAAATGAACGGATTTATCCGCCGCATACGACGCTTAATCGGAAAATCTGAAAAAAATACTTCCAAAAATCAAACAATAGCGCAAGATGATTGGCACCGCTTTCGGTATAGTAAGCTTTGAAAAAGAACATCAGGAGAAAGCGGGTTTGTATTCATGGACATGAACAAATGGACTTACGGTTTGATAAGCGCCGATGTGAAAAAACCGATGCCGATATTGTCTTTTCCGTCCATCCAGCTGATGGGCATCACGGTGGAGGACCTGATCTCCAGCAGCGATACCCAGGCTGAGGGTATGCGCCGGGTTGCCGAGCGCGTGGACGCGGCGGCATCCGTCAGCATGATGGACCTGTCGGTGGAGGCGGAGGCATTTGGCTCGGCCATCCGCGTATCCAAGGACGAGGTGCCCACCGTGACGGGCCGCATTGTGGCGTCGCTGGATGACGCGAAAGCGCTGAAAGTGCCCGACGTGCTGGCAGGCCGTACCGGTATTTATATTGAGGCGATCAAAAAGGCCAAGCATATGATCACCGACCGGCCGGTGTTCTCAGGCTTGATCGGCCCCTTCTCGCTGGGCGGGCGTCTGGTGGACGTATCCGAGGCGATGATCGCCTGTTACGAGGACCCGGACATGATGCACGAGGTGCTGGAGAAGGTGACGCAGTTTATCACAAACTATGCGCTGGCTTACCGCGAAGTGGGCGCGGACGGCGTGGTGATGGCGGAGCCGCTGGCCGGCATACTGTCACCGTCTTTGATTGACGAGTTCTCCACGCAGTACGTGAAGCGCATCGTGGACGTGGTGAAGACCGACGAGTTTGCGTTTATCTATCACAACTGCGGCAACAACACGCCGGTGCTGGTGGATTCCATCAAGCCCATCGGCGCGAACGGCTACCATTTCGGCAACGCGGTGGATATGAAGGAGATCTTGGAGAAGATGCCGGACGACGTGCTGGTGATGGGCAACGTGGACCCGTCCAGCCAGTTCCGCAACGGCACGCCGGAATCCATCCGCGATGCGACGCTGGCCCTGATGGAAAAATGCACGGTGCACAAAAACTTTGTGGTGTCCTCGGGCTGCGATATTCCGCCGCTTTCCAGCTGGGACAACATCGAGGCGTTCTTCGCGGCGGCCAGGGAGTTTTACAGCGGAAAATAAAGCATATTGTATAGGGTAACACATATATTTCAGACGGTTGATACAGCCGTCTGATTTTTTATTCACAAAGTTTCGCAGTTTGTTTCATTTGCAACATACACGCCGCCATTCGCCGGCTATACTGGAGACGAATTAAGATTACCAATATGTATTTGAAGGAGGATGGCAATGTCCAACATGTTTTGTTTTCAGTGTGAACAGGTAGCGGGCGGCGTCGCCTGCGTCAAAAGCGGCGTATGCGGCAAGAAGGCGCCGACGTCCAACCTGCAGGACGAGCTGACCGGCGCGATGATCGGACTGGCGCGCGCGGCTTACGACCAGCCCATAAGCGACGAGGTGACTCAGACGCTTCTGGAAGGTCTGTTCACCACGGTGACCAACGTCAATTTTGACGACGAAGCGATACAAAGGCAGATTGAAAAGACGCGCCGCATAAAATCGACTCTGGGCGTGCCGGCGCCGGAATTTGATATGAACACGCTGTGGAACGCCAATGAAGATATCCGTTCGCTCAAGTCGCTGATACTGTTCGGCATCCGCGGCATGGCGGCGTACGCCTATCACGCGTGGGTGCTGGGATACAAGAACGACACGGTGAACCGTTTCTTCATCAAGGCGCTGGTGGCCATCGGAGGCGAATCCGACGCGGACAAGCTGCTGGCGCTGGTGATGGAGACGGGCAGCGTGAACCTTATGTGCATGGCGCTGCTGGACAAGGCCAACACCGAAACGTACGGCAACCCCGTGCCCACCACCGTGCCGCTGACCATAGAGGCGGGCCCGTTCATTGTGGTGTCCGGACACGACCTGTATGACCTGTACCGCCTGCTGGAGCAGACGCAGGGCAAGGGTATCAATATATATACGCACGGCGAGATGCTGCCGGCGCACGCGTACCCCAGGCTCAAGGCGTTCCCGCACCTGAAGGGCCATTTCGGCACAGCGTGGCAGAACCAGCAGAAGGAGTTTGAGAACATACCGGCACCGGTGCTGTTTACCACCAACTGCCTGATGCCGGTGAAGGAGAGCTACGCGGACCGCATATTCACCACGGAAGTGGTGGCATACCCCGGCATGGTGCACATCGGCGAGGACAGGGATTTCACGCCGGTGATCGAGAAGGCGCTGGAGCTGGGCGGATACACCGAGGAACGTAAGATGACGGGCATCAACGGCGGCGAGACGGTGACCACCGGCTTTGCCCACGGCACGGTGCTCTCGGTGGCGGACAAGGTGATTGAAGCGGTGAAGGCGGGCGCTATCCGGCACTTCTTCCTGGTGGGCGGCTGCGACGGCGCGAAGCCGGGCCGCAACTACTACACCGAGTTTGTGCGACAGACGCCGAAGGATACCGTGGTGCTGACGCTGGCCTGCGGCAAGTTTCGCTTCAACGACATGGACCTCGGCACCATCGGCGGCCTGCCGCGCATCATGGATATGGGCCAGTGCAACGACGCTTACAGCGCCATCCGGGTGGCGACGGCTCTGGCCGAGGCGTTCGGCTGCGGCGTGAACGACCTGCCGCTGACGCTGGTGCTGTCGTGGTACGAGCAGAAGGCGGTATGCATACTGCTGACGCTGCTGTCTCTGGGCATAAAGAATATCTACATCGGGCCGTCTCTGCCCGCGTTCATCTCGCCCAACGTTTTAAAAGTGCTGGTGGACAGGTTCGGCATCACGCCGATCTCCACGCCCGAGGCGGATCTGAAAAAGATACTGGGGTAAGTAAAGGACAGCGGAGGCTTTGCCTCCGGAAGACATTTGGGGCATGTCATGAGCATGCCCCTAATTTTATATTGTGAGAACTCGCTCTGCGCTTACCATAATAAATTAAAAGGGGCTGTCTCTTTTGTTTTGAGACAGCCCCTTTTCCCGGCTTTTACCGGTGAGCGGTGTGCCTGTTTAAAATGTTTCCTGCTTGAGTTCGTCGATGATGTTCTCGCGCTTGATGCGGTGCGTGGAGTACGCCATGGACGCGAGCACGATGACCAGAATGGCGCATATCGCGACGATGTAGCTGACCCATGGCAGCGAGAAGCCCATGCCGAACACGTTTGACTCCATCCGCGACAGCAGCAGCGCAATCAGCAGGCTGATGGGCAGGCCCCACAGCAGCCCTTTGAGGCCGTAGAAAATGCTTTCGAACCTCAGCATGCGGTTAAAGCCCTGCGGCGTCATGCCCACCGAGCGCAGCATCGCCAGTTCGCGCCGCCTCAGGCCGATATTGGTGGACACGGTGTTGATGATGTTCGCGATGCATATCAGGCTGATGAGTGCGATGAAGCCGTATACGAACACAGCGAGGAATGTAGACACGTTGTTCTGGCTTCTTGCCACGTCCTTTATGTTGTATATGTCGTAGCTGGACGAGGGCAGGTTCTGAACCAGTTCGTTGATCTGCGACACCAGCCGCTGGTCTTCGTCGGCCGTCATATAGGCGCTGCGGACGATGAACGCGTTACGATCCAGCTCGAGAAACTGTTTCTCGGTGAGGCGGGATACGGCGGCGTCCCACATGGATTGCGGCATCACCAGCGTCGCGGTGGAAAGGCTGCCGGACATCACGCCCATGGGGCGCTGCTGCGTGACGGCTCCGATTGTGACGCTTATCGCGGGTATGCCGGTATCGCCGTAGTCTCCCGGTATGATGGGCAGCAAGTCGCCGGCTCTGAGCTTCAGTATATCGCCCGCTACTTTTTTGATATTGTTACCCTTGACCTGAGCATAATCCGTGCCGTAGTTGATCAGTATCGCTTTGGGCTGCTGCACATCGGCATAGTCCCCCGCATTGGCGCCCGCAGCGGCGGCGTATGCGGCAAAGCTTTCGTCGTCGATGCCCACCAAAGTGATATCCAGCACGCGCTGGTCTTCCGGCATATCATCGTACTGCACGGCGTAATCCCAGGCATATTCGCTCAGAGCATCCTGCCCAAGCTGCGCGTAGCCGTAGAGCGCCGTGTTATAGGAAAAGCCTGTTACCGGCTCCAGCGCGGCGATTTTTTCGTTGATGCTCTCAATCTGCGCGTCGGACAGATGGCTGTAGCGTATGGTGACATCGAAGTTGTACCCGTCCATCACCGCGTTTGTCATGTTGCCCGTCATGTTCGCATAACACGAGACGGTAAGGAACAGCACCAGAGATATCACCAGCGAGACCACGGTGGCCCGGTATCTTTTGCGGCTGCGCTTTAAGTTCTTCAGCGCAATTTCCGCTTCGAAACCGAACAGGCTGCGCGTCAGCCTGCTGGTTTTCACCGCGCGGCGCGTCAGGTGTGTTTCATGCGTCTGGCGGATTGCGTCCATGGGAGAGATCCGGGAAGCCCTGCGGGCGGGCCGGTAGACGGATATGCAGATGGTCAGCACCGAAAACAGCACAGCAATACCGATGGCCCACAGCGGCACGACGAGGCTGAGCCTAACGTCTCCTTTCACGTTGCTGATGCTCTCCAGTAGCGGCTGAATGGCGGCCAGCGTGGCGGCGATGCCGCCGATGCCCGCGCCGACGCCCAGCGGGATGCCGATTGCCCCGACGAAGAACCCTTCGAAGTAGACGCTCGCGCGTTTCTGGCGGCGGGTGGCGCCCACGCTGGCGAGCAGCCCCAGCTGCCGGGAGCGCTCGGATACCGACATTGCAAAGGCGTTGTAAATCAGCGATACCGACGCGATGACGATGATGAGTATGATGACGAGCATGAAGCCCTGTATAAAGGTGTACACGTTATCCCATTCCACCACGCCGGAATAGCGCAGCAGGTCGTCGTTGAACTCGGCTTCCGTTCTGCTGTCGCCGTACTTTGCGACCATCGTTTCCACGTCGGTGTAAATGCGCCGCGACAGGTTTTTCATCGCTATATACACATTGACGCGGCTGTCCGGAGAAAGCGAAGACGTATCCAGCAGGCCCAGCACGCCGTAGCCCGCCGACCAGCTCCCCTCAAAATTGGGCGATTCCATGACGCCCACAACCGTGATCGTGACGGTATCTTTGGGGACAAACTCGGGCGACGCGATGAGGTTGCCCTCTTCGTCGTATGTGTCCGAAATATAGGCGTTGTCCGTTACGGTAACGCCGCCCGGCAGCACGATATCGCCGGTGGTCAGCGTCAGCGTATCGCCAATGGCGTAACCCAGGCTGCTGCCCTCCAGTATCCTTTCGGATATCAGCACCTCGCCGGGCTTTTCGGGCAGACGGCCTTCCTTCACGCGGATGGACATCTGGTCAAATCCCGATGCGCTGTATTCGCGCAGGAACAGGTACTGCTTGGAGTACTCTTCCGAATTCGGAAGGGCTGAGAAGCCGATTGTTCGGGATATCGTCGCGGAACCCACTGCGCTGTCCTGCGCAAGCGCCTGTGCGCTTTCTAAAGGCATATCCATGAACTTCGCATGCCAGTTGCCCGTGTCGGCGATGGTGCCGCGCTGGATAAAGCTGATAAAGGATGCCGCGAGCACGGCAGTGGCGGTAATCATCGCAACGGAGATGGTGACGCCGATGATCGTGACAATGGTGCGCTTCTTGTTGCGGGCAAGGCTGCGCAGCGTGAAAGCTCTCATCACGTTCATTTGCGGATCACCTCGGCGCGGATAATGCGGCCGTCTTCAATGCCCACGATGCGGTCCGCCTGCAGCGCCGTGTCCATGTCGTGCGTGATGAGGATCAGCGTCTGGCCGTATTTTTGGTTGGACAT
>JAAXZP010000204.1 GCA_012719815.1 Christensenellaceae bacterium | reverse complement strand
GTCTATAATGCATATTTTATAATGCATATTTAATGATTCTGCAATAAAAAAATCCCAGTGGTGCAGGAAGCACTTGAAAAAAGGTTAAGTTATGGATAACACACCTTGCAAGCCCAGATATCGAGTTGTATTGGCGGATCACAACAGGGAATATCTTCGGCTGGTGGCGGATTATTTAGGCGAGACGGGGATTTTTACCGTGGAGGAATACGCCTTCGACGGACGGGAGGCGTATGAAATCACGCGGAGAATTAAGCCCGACTTGCTGGTGCTCGACCTGCTGCTGCCGGTGCTGGACGGCTTCGCCGTGCTGGAGGAGCTCTCGGCGAGCGGCTACTGCGAGCCCACCAAAATTGTGATGACGTCGTTTGTGGGGCTGGATTTTGTACTTAAAAAAGCGGCGAGCTACAATGTGGACTACGTATTCATCAAGCCGTTTGAGAAGGAAGTGTTCAAAAAGCGCCTGGTGGAGATCATGACCGGCATGAAGGCTGCCGAATCCGGCCAGGCCAGGCCCCGCCCCGACGACATCATCACCCGCCACATCAAAACGGTGGGCATCACCGCCAACGTCAAGGGGTATTACTACCTGCGCGACGCGATACTGATGGTGCACGAGAATTTTGACCTGATGAACCACCTTACAACCGGACTTTACGCCAAGGTCGCCGAAAAGTACAACTCCACGCCCCAGCGCGTGGAGCGCGCGATGCGCCACGCCATCGAGACGGCGTGGAACCGCGGCAACATCAAGGTGCTGGAAGATTTCTTCGGTTACACGATTCACGATTCCAAAGGGAAACCCACCAACGGCGAATTCATCGCCATGCTCGCCGACAAGCTGAATACCGAGCTTAAATATGTTGACTAAAGCCCATCCCATAAAGCGTTTATAAAAGCTGCCCAAGGTATTATCGCAAATTGCCGCCGCATATCTATCAATCAGGAACACGCAGGGCGGAGGCGGCAGTGTGCTCACTCAGGCGAAACGTCACATATTGATGGATCTGCTGGACAACAAGGCGCAGTATCTGCTGCTCGCCTTTTTTCTGGTTATGGGCATCACTGCCGGTTCGTTCACCGTCAGCAACATGCAGGACGGGGCAAAAGAAGCGCTGAGGAGCTATATCAGCTCGCTGTTTGTGTCCGTTCAGTCCAGCGAAGTGGATTTCTGGAAAGTGTTTTTCCACGCGCTGCTGCAGGACACGCTGCTTTTCGGATGTCTGACCATGTTTTCGCTGATGGTTTTAGGCATACCGTTCATCGTGCTCATGATGGCCGTCAAGGGCTTTTTCGTGGGATTTACCGTGGGCGTGCTGGCGCTCAACCTGGGCGCGGGCGGCCTTGTTGCCATTCTTTGCTGCATATTCCTGCCCAACCTGCTGCTGATTCCCTGCACGCTGAAGGCGGGCGTGATGGGTCTCCGCAACGCCATCAGCGTGTTCAAGACCCGCCATATCCCCAAAACGCCGGCGGATAAGCTGATGATGTCCCGGCCGCTGCTGCTCCGCATGCTTTGCGTCTACGGCGTATCGCTCGTTGGCGTTCTGATTCAGTCGCTGCTGGTTCCGCTGCTGATCAAAAGTATCTGACTTAGCCCCCGGGACAGCTCCCCGCATGGTATGAGGGGGAGATTTTTCGTCTTCGCAAATGGAGAGTTGTACAAGCCCCGCAAATGTTGTATAATCTTTTGGCTAGTGATTTATTTATTAGCGGTTTCCCGCAATATGATATTGTGTTGAAGGAGTTGCGAAATGTCGAAGAAGTATGTGTATCATTTCAGCGAAGGCAATGCGTCCCTGAGGAACCTCCTGGGCGGCAAGGGCGCCAACCTGGCGGAAATGACAAGCCTTGGCCTGCCTGTGCCTCAGGGCTTTACGGTGCCCACCGAAGCCTGCACCCGTTACTATGAAGACG
>JAAXZP010000203.1 GCA_012719815.1 Christensenellaceae bacterium | reverse complement strand
GTATTTTGTGACGGGCAACCACGAATGGCAATATGGAAGATATGAAGCCTTTAAGGAACAGCTCGTGGCCGCGGGCGCGGCGGTGCTGGATAATGCGTATGTCACGCTGCAAAAGGGAGAGGCCCGAATCCGTCTGGCAGGGGTGAAAGACCTGGCGTTCGGCAGCAAGAGCGCATATAAAAAAAGCCTGAGAAAACTGGCGCAGTCGCTCGAGATGACGATATTGCTGACGCACCGCCCCGAGAAAATCGCGCTGTATGCCGCGAACGGCTTTGACCTTGTGCTCGCGGGGCACGCGCACGGCGGGCAGGTGCGGCTGCCGTTTATCGGCGGGCTGTACGCGCCGGGGCAGGGCGTGTTCCCTCGCTACACCAGCGGGCTGCACAATGTAAAGGAAACGTCGATGGTGATCAGCCGGGGGTTGGGCAACAGCCTATTCCCGCTGCGCGTTTTCAACCGGCCCGAGCTGGTGCTGGTCACGCTGCATGCGGGCTGACGCGGCGAGCGCAGCCACATCCACCACAGCGCAACCAAGACGCTCGATAATGTCCGGCTGGTGCAGCACCAGCAGCACCGTCCTGCCGGACCCCACATACAGGCGCTCAAACAGCGCGATCAGCTCTTCCGTCAGCGCGACGTCGAACCCTTTGAACGGCTCGTCCATAATCAGCAAATCCGCCGGATACAGGAATGCCCGCGCCATCGCAACGCGGCGCTGCATGCCGCCCGAGAGCTCGTCCGGCTTTTTATGTTCGTGTCCTTTGAGGCCCACCGCCTCGATCATGCTTTCCACCGCGGCGGCTATCGCCGCCTTGTCCATCACGTCTTTGAGCACGTATTCCAGATTGCGCCGCGCGTCATACCAGGGCAGCAGCCGGTCCTCCTGAAACATGAAGGATATTCTGTCCGGTATGCCGGCAATGGTGCCGGTGTAGTCTTTGTCCAGGCCGGCTATCATGCGCAGCAGCGTGGTTTTGCCGCAACCGGAACGCCCGGTCAGCGCGACAATCTGCCCGGCCGGCAATTCAAGATTCAGGTTTTCAAACAGCACGTGGTCGCCGAACCGTTTGGTCAGGTTTGTGATGCGGATGCTCATAGACGGCCTCCCTGCTGCAGCAGGCGCTTTAAGCCCTTCTCAAATATCAGGCTGATGACGATAATGGCCAGCGTCCACGCAAAAAGGCTGGGCGTATCCAGATACAGCTTGGTCCTGTAAAGCTGGTAGCCCAGCGCGTATTTCGGACTGGACAGCACCTCCGCCGCCACCACGGATTTCCATGCGAAGCCAAGGCACACCGCCAGCGCCGAATAGATATGCGGTATCACGCTGGGTACGATGATGCCGGTGATCACCCGGCGGCGGCTGACGCGGAATACCGCCGCCATCTCCAAAAGCTGTTTGTCTACGGATTGAAGCCCCGCCAGCGTGTTGGTATAGAAAATCGGAAAGCATAAAAGCACACAGGAGAATATCGGCACGAAGGACGATGTGAACCACACGAGCGCCAGCATAATGATGGACATTACCGGCGTCGCGTTTGCCGCGGCAACAACGGGGCGCAGGAGCTGCATGAGAAACAAGGAGTGCATGGCGAGAAACGCCAGCAGTATGCCCAGCGCAAACGAAATGACCACGCCCAGCACCACGCGCAGGAACGTGAACGCGACGCTGAGCCAGAAAATATCCGTTATAACAAGGCCGGAAAGCGCGACAAACGTCTCCCAGGGGCTTGGCATATACAGCGACTGGCGGATGATCATGGACGCCACCTGCCACACCATCAGCCAGAACACCACGGTCAGCACGGTGTAGATAACCCGTCTCTTTTTGTATTCAGATTCGCGGCGCATGTCCATATTATCCTCCTGCTTACGGCTTGCATTATACCATAATACATGCACGCCGTGCGCGGTTTTTTGGACATATTGCATACCAGGCTATACAACGCGGCGCTGTTCATGTATGATGAGTGATAAGGAGACTTGGGTCATGGATTTTACGCATCTGCATCTGCATACCGAATTCAGCCTGCTGGACGGCGCGTCGCGCATCGACGACGTGGCGGCGCGCGCCCGTGAGCTTAACATGAGCGCCATCGCCATCACCGACCACGGCGTGATGTACGGCGTGGTGGATTTTTACCGCAAGGTCAAGGAGGCGGGCATCAAGCCGATCATCGGCTGCGAGATGTACGTGGCGCCCGGCAAAATGACGGACAAGACGCGCGAGATGAAGGAATACTCCCACCTCGTGCTG
>JAAXZP010000202.1 GCA_012719815.1 Christensenellaceae bacterium | reverse complement strand
TGCCGACGGCCGCGTCGCGGATATCGCGCTGCCTGCCACCGACGCGCTCAAGCTGTATTTTGAAGGCGGCGCGTGGGTCTGCATCCGGCCTTCGGGCACGGAGCCCAAGATCAAGATCTATTTTGCGGTGCGCGGCAGTACAGCCGAGGAAACGGCGCAGCGCATGGAGCTGCTGCAGGCGGGCATCGAAAAGCTCGTATAACGGCGGAACCCAAGGACCGCAGATCAAGCAGTAAAAGGACAGGGCCGCCTGTCCTTTTTTTGGTACCCTTCTTCTGATAACTTGATTATAAGGAAGGGGATGAAACATGAACGGTCTGTTTGTCACCATAACGGGGATGCATCACTATCTGGGAAAATCGGTCCTAAAACCCGGAACGCTGGTGCTGCTTGTGAAAGAACCGGACAACGAATACGACGAGAACGCGATCCGCGTGGACCTGGTACCGGTGGGGGGCGTCGGGTATGTAGCCAACAGCCCCCACACGATAATTGACGGCACAATGAGCGCCAACCGCATCTATGACGGCATGGCGCGGGCCTGTTTTGCGCGGGTTATGTTCGCGAAAGGCGGTTTTATTGTCGCCCGGCTGGAGCCGAGCATTAAAGCGCAGGTTATCATGGTCAGCATTGAAAGTGAACAGGACGGTGAATATAATGGCAGCGCAAATGGCGACTTCATTGATGAGCTTCGTACACAGCGCCGGGAATAAAAAAGCCGGGAATAAAAAAGAAGAGCTTTCGCCCTTCCTTTTTTATGTGTATGGGATTAGAACTTTCCTCCAGGCATGCTGGACTCCGCATACTGTATCATCTTCTTGACCATGTTTCCACCCACACGACCGGCTTCCCGAGCCGGGATGTCTCCGTTGTACCCCTGCTTGAGGTTGACGCCGATCTCCGAAGCCACTTCGTACTTCATGGTGTTGAGCAGCTGTTTGGCCTGAGGCACCACTGTCTGATTGCTGTTGCTTGTTGCCACATTCTTCACCTCCTTTTACTCATATTTTCCCGCTGTTTTTACAGAATACACATAGTAAATTAACGCATTGATGCCAAATGATAGGAAATAGCATTTTGCGGCGCTTGCTGTACTGAAGAGGGCTTTCGGACATAATAGATAAAGCGGCCGTAAAGGCCGCAGAAAAGGAGGTTAGCACAATGTCAAGACAAAAAGTGATGTCGGAAGCCTTGAAGCAGGAGATTGCCAGACGGCTGGGCGTGGATTCCATCGTCCAGGCGCAGGGTTGGGGCGGTGTTTCTTCAAGAGACTGCGGCAATATCGGGCGCGAGGCTATTCGGATGGCTGAAAGGTCGACGACTTGAGTAACCTCCGGTCGGGATGAGGGGTTCGCAGGGCGGCCCCTTGTCCAATTTACGGGCAGATGGGACGGAAGATAATGGCTGTTGTGTCGTTTGTATGATATAATAGCCGAAAGGAGGATGAGACTATGTTTACTATTGTAGATGTATTTGCCAGAGAGATATTGGACAGCCGCGGCACCCCCACCGTGGAGGCGCAGGTGGAGCTGTCAGGCGGCGCTGAAGCACGGGCCGCCGTTCCGTCCGGCGCGTCCACCGGCCAGTTTGAGGCGCTGGAGCTCAGGGACGGCGACAACAGCCGGTATCTGGGCCGCGGTGTGGAGAAGGCTGTGCAGAACGTAAACGATGTCATATCGGATCTGATCATCGGCATGGACGCCCGGAGCCAGGTGGATATTGACCGTGCAATGATCGCGCGGGACGACACCAAGGACAAATCGGTGCTGGGTGCGAACGCGATGCTGGCGGTATCGCTCGCGGTGGCGAAAGCGGCGGCAATACAGGCTGGCCTGCCGCTATACCAGTATATCGGCGGCTGCAATGCACGCCGGCTGCCGGTGCCCATGATGAACATCATCAACGGCGGCAAGCATGCGGACAACAGCGTGGACATACAGGAGGTCATGATCATGCCCACGGGGGCGACCAGCTTCAAAAAGGCACTGCAGATGTGCGCGGAAGTGTTCCATCACTTAAAGGCGGTGCTCAAGAACAAGGGGTACAGCACGTCCGTGGGCGACGAGGGCGGATACGCGCCCAACCTCAAGTCCAACGAAGAGGCGATCGAAACGATACTGGAAGCGGTCGTCAAAGCCGGCTACGAGCCCGGAAAGGACATCATGCTGGCGATAGATGCGGCATCCACAGAAATGTACGAGGCGGCGAAAGCGAACGGCGAGGAAGGGCGGTATCTGTTCTGGAAGTCGGGCCGCAGCCTGTCCGCCGACGAGATGATCGATTTCTGGGAGAAGCTGTGTAAAGAGTATCCGATCATATCGCTGGAAGACGGATTGGCGGAGGAAGACTGGTTCGGCTGGCAGAAGCTCACCGAGCGGCTGGGCCGCAAAGTGCAGCTGGTGGGCGACGACCTCTTTGTCACCAATACCCAGCGGCTGGCGCGCGGCATCCACGAGAAAGCGGGCAACAGCATACTCATCAAGGTGAACCAGATAGGCACGCTGACCGAGACGCTGGAGGCTGTGGAGATGGCGAACCGGGCCGGCATGACGGCCATCGTTTCCCATCGCTCCGGGGAAACCGAGGATGTGACCATCGCGGATTTGGCCGTGGCCGTCAACGCCGGGCAGATTAAGACCGGCGCGCCGTCGCGCACCGACCGGGTCGCAAAATACAACCAGCTGCTGCGCATCGAGGAGGAGCTGGGCCTGATGGCCGAGTATCCCGGCGAGAACGCATTTTTCAATTTGAAACGGTGGTAATAAGAGTACATATTTTTGCTGGGTATAACTCTTGTTATAAACACAAACTGCGCGGACACCGCGCAGTTTGTATTATTTACAGGCCCCCCGGAATAGCATGCTTTTGGGGTCTGATTCGTCGCTATGGCAGCAATCAGAAAGTCGTATTGCAGAAGGTGACAGCTTCGATCTGGCTGATCGGAATAACCGTCACTTTGCCAAAGCAGTTGATACCGGGGCAATGGCCGCTGCCGCGCGTGATCAGCTTAACGCAGTCGCAGGTCACAGCGCACAGAAGCCCGGTAAAGCAGCAACTCTCGGTGCATATGGTAACGACTTCATCGACATTTTCGCACAACGAGTCGATCAGACAACGCCTGTTATCAGCAATACTGCCGTCCATAAGATGGTTAAACCTCCTTCGAGCGAGTTTGTATATAATATACTATGGATTATATTTCAATGTGTGACAGTGCGGCGCGCACAAGTCAGGCTCTCCTTTGCGGAGTGACAGGGGCTTACTTTAGGCGTAAATACGAAACCAACGGCTTCAATTGAATAAACATGGGCAATACGTACTCTAACAGCATTATTACAAAGATAATGTGTGTAATCCTTCCGCCAAACGTTTCTGTGATAATTGAGCCTGACAGGCGACGTGCTTGGTATTATGGCTAACGATAAACTCTTGCAGCAGCGAAAGCTGCCCGGCGCGTATAGTCTATCTCAGTCGGGCAAAATAATATCATCGATCACTCGCAAAGGAGCCTGAAACCATGAAAAGACGCAGGAACAAACCCACGCCCGACGACCGGAGCGACAACGCGGCGCGGATACAGAAGAACATCAATATGACAATCCACAACATGGAAGCTGCGGACGAGATGATTGCCAAAACCTCGGATCCAAAAACGAAAAAGGCGCTGATGGAGAAAAATGAGCGGCGCCGCCAGGCGCTTGAGGGCATGCGCAAAGAAATGAGGGATGAAAGCCCGTACAGCGACTAAAGCGGCTTATTTATCGAAAAACCAACGACCTCGCCTGAGACGCCCGGGCAGCGGACCCATAATCCGGCGCCCGGGCTAAAGGCGTTTGCGCTGCGCGGAACGCACAGCTTTTTTTATGTGCCCGCAAACGCCCGCGTTTGACTGGGCCGCGAAATGTGTTAGAATGATGAATATCGGCGGACAGCCGTATGCATGGAAACCGCGCGGCAAATGCCGCGAGCAGCGAGGTGCTTTTGTGAAAAGGAAAAAATCTGCGCGGCTAGTTTTACTGGTGACGGCGTTTATATTGCTGACAGCTACGCTGGGCGGCTGCATGAGCGAATCGACCAGGCCGGTGGTTGTCACTGCAACGCCTGCGCCCGAACCCACGCCGGAGCCGACGCCTGTACCGACGCTTGCGCCCACGCCTGAGCCCACGCCCGAACCC
>JAAXZP010000201.1 GCA_012719815.1 Christensenellaceae bacterium | reverse complement strand
TATGGGTGATTAGCTCAGCTGGTAGAGCACCTGACTCTTAATCAGGGTGTCGCGGGTTCGAATCCCTCATCACCCACCATAGAAAACTCCCGAAATCGTGAAAAAATACGAATATTCGGGGGTTTTTCATTTTAACAGATTGGTTTGGTTATTGGCTTTGCCGTTTTGACCACGTCTGTTACATATACGAATACATATACGAAGCCGTCCGGAAGCCCTGAGGCGCAGCCCGACAAAACGGTCAGTATGACCGGCGGCAAAATAAGCAGCATAATGCATCTTTTCACAGTTCCGTATCCTCCCTAATTCGTCTAATGCCCCAGAATAAACCTGACGTAACCCGCACTATATGTACCCGTCGTCATATTGTATGACATAACAGTATTCTTATAGGCTGTACGCATGTTGTGGTTGCGTAAATTGAAATCCGCCTAAATACAAAAAAGCCCGCAACTGCGGACTTTTTCTGATAACAAACGGTTGGCGTGCCCGACAGGATTCGAACCTGTGACCTTTTGATTCGTAGTCAAACACTCTATCCGACTGAGCTACGGGCACATATCACTGCAATTCAAAGGCGCTAACACTTACCCTCGTTGCGCTTGATGATTATAAACTATTAGTTCTGAAAATGCAAGTGCCGATATGAAATTTGTTATCAGAAGTTTGGAGAAAAATTAAACCAATCTTCTTTAACGTATCCATGGAAAATACCATGCGGCAAGGTGTAAAGCTTTAAAAAGGAAAGGCGAACTGATATAGTAATGAACAGTGATTCTCATATCAGAAGAGGGCAATACTATGAGCAGTATTCACATTTTGCTATTGTCCAGTCAAAACTAAAATAAAAAGCCGGTATTCATCTCCGAATAATAGAGAAGATAATAACGACTGCAATGTAAACGGATTATCCATGGAAAGGATTCGCCAAGGTCTAATGGCCGACGCGCTTGAGGAATACAATCGAAAAAGGGATTTCCATAAAACAAAAGAGCCCCTTGGGAAGACGGCGCGGCCCGGCGGCCGCTTAAGCTTTGTGGTGCAGCATCATTCTGCCCGCAGGGATCACTATGACCTGCGCCTGGAATGGGAGGGCGTGATGCTGAGCTGGGCTGTGCCCAAAGGGCCCTCGTACAACCCACGCGACAAGCGGCTTGCCATTGAGACGGAAGACCACCCCGTTGAGTACAGGGACTTCGAGGGCACCATACCTGAGGGGGAATATGGCGGCGGCGTCGTGATGATTTGGGACGAGGGCACCTGGGAGCCGCAGCATGGCTTTAATCCGGACGAAGGCAGCCTGAAGTTCATACTGTACGGCCAAAGGCTCAAAGGCAAGTGGGCGCTGGTCAGAATGGCGGACAAGCCCGCGGATACCAAAAAGAACTGGCTGCTCATCAAGGAAAAGGACGAATATGCGATGGACAGCGACGGCATATCCGGCTATGTGACCAGCGTCAGGACCGGCCGGACCATGGAGGAGATACTGCGCGGCAAAGAACCAGTGCGCAGCGAGGTGAAAAACCCGTTCAGCCGCATCGATATGCAGCTGGCCAGGCCGGCTGACCGGGCGCCTGAAGGGGATGACTGGCTCTATGAAATCAAGTACGACGGGTACCGGATTGTTGCCTATATCGAAGGGAACAGTACGAAGCTGGTGACAAGGAACGGGCTTGATTACACGGACAAGCTCCGGGGCATCGCGGAGGCCCTCACGGAATGGGCAGACGGCAGGGCGATGGTGCTGGACGGCGAGGCGGTGATGCTGGACGCGTCGGGCAAGTCCGACTTTCAGGCTTTGCAGAACCGCCTGAAAAACCCCGGTGGGTACAGACTTGTCTACATGGTGTTCGACCTGCTTGCGCTGGACGGGGCGGATCTGCGGCGCAGCCGGCTGGTGGACAGGAAAGCAAAGCTGGAAACGCTTTTGAAAGACGCGCCGCCGAATATCCGTTACAGCAGCCACATAGTGGGTAAAGGCAGGGAGTTCCTGCTCGCCGCGTGCCGGGCAGGGCTGGAAGGTATCATCGGTAAAAGGGCGGATTCCATGTACACCGGCCGCCGCAATGGCGACTGGATCAAAATCAAGTGCGGTAACGAGCAGGAGTTTGTCATCGGCGGCTATACCATATCCGCCAAAAAGCAGGCCGGGGTCAGCTCGCTGCTGCTCGGCGTCTACGAAGAGGGCGAGATGGTCTACGCGGGCCGGGCGGGCACCGGCTTTACGGCGCAGACCATGCGCGATCTTGAGGAGAAGTTCCGGCCGATTATCCGTGCGACCCCGCCGTTTAAAGACGCGCCGAAACCCAGAAAAGACGAGAAAACAATCTGGCTTGAGCCTTCCCTTGTGGCGCAGGTCAGGTTTGCGGAATGGACGCAGAGCGGCACATTGCGGCAGGCAAGCTTTAAAGGGCTGCGGGAAGACAAAAACCCAAAAGATGTCAGAAGGGAGAATGGCGGCGTGGAAACGGGAGAACAGCACGAGGAGGAAAAGAGAATGGAAACACAGCGGACGAGCGTCACGATTCACGGGGTCAGGATCAGCAGTCCGGACAAGGCCATGTATTCGGGCCCTGTCATCACAAAGCAGCAGGTCGCGGAATACTATTCCGCCGTGGCGGAACGCATGCTTCCGTACGTCGGCAACAGGATACTCAGCATCATCCGCTGCCCCAAGAGCATATCCGGAGAGTGCTTTTACAAGAAACATCCCGGGCCGGGCTCCAAGGGCGTGATCAATGTGCCGCTGGAGAAGGACGGGGAAACCAAGTACTATTTTTATATCGACAATGTGTTCGGGCTGATCTCCGAGGTGCAGATGGGCACGCTGGAATTTCATATCTGGGGGAGCCGTGTGAACCAGCTGGAGCTGCCCGATATGATGGTGTTCGACCTGGACCCGGGAGAGGGGCTGGGGCTGGATAAAATTCGCGAGGGCGTGCGGGACTTAAAACGGGTGCTTGACGAGCTGGCGCTGGTGTCGTACCTGAAGACAAGTGGCGGCAAAGGCTATCATGTCGTGGTGCCGCTGCAGCCTTCGGTGGGCTGGGAGGCTTTCAGCGAGTTTTCGAGGCGCATCGCGGAAGTGATGGAGCAGCGCTGGCCGGACCGCTATACCAGCAACATCCGGAAGGACAAGCGGCAGGGCAGGATATTCATCGACTGGATCAGAAACAGCCGGGGCGCCACCAGCATAGCCCCGTATTCGCTGCGCGCGAGGCCGGGCGCTCCGGTTTCCATGCCCATCTCGTTTGACGAGCTTGACGATATTGCCCCTGACGGGATCAACCTGCACCGCGCGCTGGAGAGAATCGCGAGGCCGGACCCGTGGAAAGATTTCTTTGACGTCAAACAGAGAATCAAGGGGGAAAAGCTATAGCCTGCCACCGGTGTACGGCACATGCGATCCGACAATGTGCCCCAGACTGGTAAACAGTATGTATTTCCCGCGGCAATCCTTTATAAAAGGAAGAGGCTGCCGAATCGCTTTCAGCAGCCTCTTCCCAAACCCTTCAAAACCCCGATGTCTTGCCTGAGATGTCAGTCCTGATGTCTTTCCCGGATGCCAGCCTGATGTCTTTTCCCGCTGTCACTTCCTGATGTCTTTCCCCGGATGTCCGTTCCTGATGTCATACCATCGTTGCCTGAACAGAGCTGTCATCACTGATGCCTGATGGTGCCGGTGGTCGGATTCGAACCGACACGGTATCGCTACCAACGGATTTTGAGTCCGTCACGTCTGCCAATTCCATCACACCGGCGCGTTTTCAACTATGTAAATATAGCACACTGCGCTGTGAGCGTCAAGCCGAGCGTATGCGGCAAAATGATAAACAGCGGCACAAAAAAAGGCGGCAAACACCGGGAAGAAGTTTGCCGAAAAGGGAGATGTACATTTGTGCTGTTGTTCGATTGATGGGCCTTAAAGAAGCACAAAGGTTATTACAATTATACCACTCAAGGTTATCATTTCCAACCTCTTTATGAAAAATATCAATAAAATCCAGATGTCCGCGCCGTTCGCCAATTTTTTACCTGCCTTCTGCGTATACTTGTCTTATAATACTCCGAAGATGAAGGTGGAAACGCGCGATGGACGAAATCAAATTCACCGAAGTATTTGATGTCTGGCCGCTGCCGGCCATACTGGCCGATAACCGGACGGGGCGGATTATAAAGGCCAATCAAACGGCATCCCAGCTCGGGCTGTCTGCCGGGGCCCTTTCGGATATCGTGGAACACGAAAGCGCTGTGAAATCATTGCTCTCGGCCGGGATGACGCCTGCCAATCATCAGGCGAACATCGTGACGGGAAGCTCTGTCCAGGTGGCTTCGACTGTGGTGCGGCGCGTCTGCATCAGCGGGCAGGATATGCAGCTTATCGTCATCACGTCGATGAAGGAGCCGGGGCAGGACAAAACCGACATACTTGCAACGCTCTGTGAGACATTTGCCGGCGACCAGAAGAACGCGCTGCGCTCGTTCCTGCAGGCGTCCGCGATGGATGTGGGCGCTTTTTCGGCGGCGGTTTATGAAAAGAGAAAGGAGCGCTATATCATAC
>JAAXZP010000200.1 GCA_012719815.1 Christensenellaceae bacterium | reverse complement strand
CGCTGATCGCCATCGGGTATCAGACGGGCGTGGCCTACGTGATGGCGACGCTGGTCAACCTGATCGGCGGCGCGATATTCCCCAACCTCTCCCCGATTCAGATCTCCGGCGAGGTGGAAGCTGCGGGCGAAGGTGCGATTACCAGCGCGGCGCTGCTGGAAAACCCGATGGTCTATATTCTGGGCCTCGTTATCGTGGCAGTCATCGTGATCGGGCTGGCATCGCTGATAAAGCGCGGCGGCAAAAACCGTCAGCTGGACGACACCACCTGCAACTATTGACACATAAGTCTTCTTAAGGGCTTTGCAAACAGCCCTTTTTTAGCGCCATATCAAAAAACGCCGGCGGTTTAGCCGACGCTTATACGCATGAAAAGCAACCTATTACCGCTATGCATTCTTTCTCCGGCGCCGGCGTGCGGCAATATCGACAAGTCCCGCTTCGAAGTTGACGCCGAAACGCACGTCGGTGCCCGCCTGCCAGGTGCGCTCGATGCTCTCAACTGTCAGCTCGATCGCCGCATCGGTGGCGCTGTCCAGCGTCCGCCCCTCCATGCTGCCTGCAAGCAGCGCGCTGCCAAAAACGTCGCCCGTTCCGTGATAAAAGCCCGGTATTTTGCGGGACATAAGATAAGTAATATTGCCCCGTTCGTAAACGGCGGCACCCAGTTCCGCCTCGTCAAAATACACACCGGTCAGCACGATTCTCTGCGGCCCGATGTCAACCAGCCTGCCCAGCAGGTCTTCTATATACGCCCTGTCGTACGGCCCTTCCCGGTAGGCGTCGCCCACCAGCAGCGTCGCTTCCGTCATGTTGGGCACAATGATGTCCGCCGCGGCGCACAGCTTTTTCATACCTTTCGGAAAATCGGGCGGGAATACGCTGTACAGCTTGCCGTTGTCCGCCATCACCGGGTCCACCAGTATCAGGTTATCCGGTGTTTTCAGCGCGGCGAACACCTCCATGATAATGTCGAGCTGCTTGAAAGACCCCAAAAAGCCGGTATAGATGGCATCGAACGTTAGGTTCAGCGACTGCCAGTGGCGCACCACGGGCAGTATGTCTTCCGTCAGATCGCGGTAAGTGAAGCCTGTTATGCCGCCTGTGTGCGTGGACAGCACAGCGGTGGGTATCACGCTCACCTCAATGCCCGCCGCCGATATGATGGGCAGCGCGACGGTCAGCGAGCACCTGCCGAAGCAGGATATGTCATGAATTGCGACTACTCTCTTTTGCTTCATTCAATAGTCCCCCAAACCCCATCGTAGTCTCTCATGTAAACTTTTACGCCCACTTTACCACGAATAACGGCATATCGCAATAAAAAACGGAAATGTGCCGCATGGGCACACTTCCGTTTCCGGTATGTTCGCTTTATTCCAGTATGTACGGCGTCTCCTGATAGACATAGTAGTTGAGCCAGTTGGCAAACAAAAGGTGCGCGTGGGCCCGCCAAGATACCACCGGCGGCTGAGTCGGGTTGTCGTTGGGGAAATAGTTGCGCGGCGGCTTTATGTCCATGCCCTTGGCCAGATCGCGCTCGTATTCGCGCTTTAATGTCAGCGGGTCATATTCCGGATGCCCCATCACGAACACCTGCCTGCCGTGCATCGCCGTCACGATATACACGCCGGATTCCTCGGATTCCGACAATATCGTCAGCCGGCTGTCCTTTAATATGTCCTCGCGCCTCACCTCGGTATGGCGCGAATGCGGCACGTAATACACGTCGTCAAACCCGCGCAGCAGCTTAATGTTTCTCTCCTTGTTCAGCTTGTGCGCAAACACGCCAAACTTTTTCTCCGGCAGCTGGTATTTGGGGATGCCGTAGTGGTAATACAGCCCCGCCTGCGCGCCCCAGCAGATGTGGAACGTGGAGAATATGGGCGTTTTGCTCCACTCCATGATGTCCTTGAGCTCTTCCCAGTAGGTGACCTGCTCAAAGTCCATCGTCTCCACCGGCGCGCCCGTGATGATAAGGCCGTCGTATTTATG
>JAAXZP010000199.1 GCA_012719815.1 Christensenellaceae bacterium | reverse complement strand
TTATTCCCATCAGTTCTCAATTAGGCTGGCGGTTATGCACACGAATCCCCATGGCTGGGCATTTGTTCACAAGTCGTCGCGGCTGCCGGACGCTGCGGCGTATTCGTCCCGGAGCAGGCCGTAGCAGACAACGTCGTGTATCATTCCCATGCATTTGTGGTGCTGCCGCAGACAGCCCTCCTGAACAAAGCCGCTTTTCTCAAGCACGCGGCGCGATGCAGCGTTGACGGAATAGCAGCGCGCGAACACGCGGCACACGCCGAGCACCTCAAAGGTATAGGGCAGCGCCATGGGCACGGCGGCGCTCATGACGCCCCGGTTCCAGTACGGCCTGCCGAGCCAGTAGCCCAGCACCGCGCGGCCGTGCTCCTTTTCGTGCACCAGTCCGATGACGCCCAACAGGCGGCCGTTTCCGCATTTCTTGTACACGTGCTTGCTGCCGCAGTTTTGCACATGCTCGAACCAGGCCTGCACGTGCGCCAGCGTATAGGGGTGCGGCAGGTTATTGGTCATGGCGGCAATGTCGGCGTCGTTCGCCAGCCGCGCGATGTCCGGTAGGTCTTCCTCGCCGATGCAGCGGAGGCTGATATCCATATGGGGCTCCTTTGTGATATCTGTTGATATATTCTAAAAATTTTGTCCCGGCAGGTACATCCGGAATATGGACCACAAAAATGTTGTGATTGGGAGGGCTTTGTGATATTATTAACAAACAGGCTGACCTGGATACCAATTTCGGCGCATCTGCGCCTTGATATAAGGAGAGCATAACATGGCCAGATTTACGATTCCGCGGGATATCTTTTTTGGCAAAGGCAGCATGAGCGAGCTGAAAAAGCTCAAAGGCTACAAGCGTGCCTTTATCGTGACGGGAGGCGTGATACCCAAAATCGGCCTGCTGGACAAGCTGACGGCTATTTTGAAGGAAGCGGGCATGGAAACGGACGCGTACATCGACGTGGAGCCCGACCCGTCGGTGGAGACGGTGATGCGCGGCAAAGAGCGCATGCTGGAGTTCGGGCCGGACATCATCGTCGCGATCGGCGGAGGCAGCGCCATCGACGCGGCGAAGGCGATGTACGTGTTTTACGAGCACCCGCACTTAACGTTTGAAGACATCAAGGAACCGAATTCGGTGCCGCGGCTGCGCAACAAGGCGATATTCGTCGCGATACCGTCCACCAGCGGCACGGCGAGCGAAGTGACGTCGTTTGCGGTGATCACCGATACGCATAACAAGGTGAAATATCCCATCGCGGACAGCGATTTGACCCCCGACATCGCCATTCTGGACAGCGAGATAACCGCCACGATGCCGCCCGAGCTGGTGGCGCACACCGGCCTGGACGCGCTGACGCACGCGGTGGAAGCGTACGTGGCGAAATGCCGCTCCAGCTTCACCAACCCGCTGGCGATCCATTCCATCGCGATGATGTACGGCTATTTGAAAGCGTCCTACGACGGCGACATCGACGCGCGGGGCGAGATGCACATCGCCCAGTGCATTGCCGGTATGGCGTTTACCAACGCGCAGCTGGGCATCACCCACTCGCTTGCGCACAAGGTGGGCGGGCCGTTTAACCTGCCCCACGGGCTGTGCAACGCGATACTGCTGCCGTATGTGATACAGTACAACCAGAAGGACGACGCGGCGCTGAGGCATTACGCCAACATCGCGCGGCGGCTGGGACTGCCGGGACTGACCGAAAAGATACTCGCCAATTCGCTGATCGAGGGCATCCGGAACCTGATAAAATCGCTCAATGTACCGGCGACGTTTGAGGAGGCGGGCGTGCGCGAGTTTCTGTTCAACATGGAAAAGCGCGCCATCGCGGAAGAGGCATACCTTGACCCGTGCACGCAGTTCAATCCGCGCGAGACGTCGGTGGACGATCTGGAGAAGATACTGGAGTGCGCTTATTACGGGAGGCCGGTAACGTTTTAGCGCTTTGGCGTCGGAGGACGGGAAAGGTGGCGGAAACTATATCTCCACCCCTTTCCTTCAGGCGCGAAGCGTTTTACCAGGCGTCAGCTACCTTTTTAATACAATGGATTTCAGCTTGAAATAATCCAGATTTTCATTTCTTATGACAAACTCAACATCCCGCGAATATTGATCGAGGTTAAAGTTTATTGTATTTAAACCGTTTTGCAGCGCGTGAGTTTCGATGAGCTGGCCTTTGTCTTTTGTGATGGACAGCGTGGCGCTGCATGGCTCGCCCGCGAATTCGCATATGAGCTCCAGCGTATAGGATCCGGAAAGCAGGCTGATGTAAGGACCGTAAATGATGCCGCCGGGGTATGCGGCGATGACTTTAGCGCCCTTTTCGTCAGCAATGCGGCAATTGTGCATCGTGTGCATCCGGTTCATGCAGTCTTTTTCCGTAATGCTGAACACGTAGTTGATGTAATCGATGGCGGGGTCGCGGTCCGCGGACTCGACTTTAAGCCCGCATTTTTTGCAGATCACATCGACGCTGCTGTCGGTAAAGAAAAAGAGGTGAAACCGGGTAAACTCGAAACTATACTCGTAGCAGGGAGTGGAATGGGCCATGAGGGCGCGGGGACCGCTGAGCAGGCCGCGAAGTAGCAATATCGTATCGACGGGGTCGGTCAGGTGCTCGAGCAGGTTGTGGGTCATGATGCCGTCGTACTGCCTTTGCCTGAGCACGTTTAAATCGGTGATGACGTGGTTTTTTGGCTCCACGTAAAGGTCGAAGCCTTCCACGTCATAGCCCTGGGACCGTAAAATCGATATGGTTTCGGACCATTCGCCACATCCGTAGATCAGGTATTTCCCTTCCGGAATGGGTTTGAGCGAATGGAAAGCCCTGAGCTCTTTTTCGGTGGAATCGCCTTCCCTGTATACGCTGTAGTGGATGCGGTATTCCTGATCCAGCTCGGAAGGGGTCAGGTCCAGCATTTTGGAAGGGCCGAATATCGCGCCGCACTGGGGACATATATAGCGGATCAATACGCCGCCGTTGAATATGCACCGGGATTCCACCGTTTTGTAATCGGAAGCCGGAGCGGCATAACCGCAGATGCGGCATCTTACACTCTTTTTCGCAGGGTGCTCGGCGCAGGCGTCCAGAGTGGCCCATTTCTGCTGGATGGTGTAACGAATCAGCTCGTCCAGCTTGGACTCGATGCGCGCTACACTTTCGCGAACCTCTCCAATATTCGCTTCAAACTCGTGCCGGATGTGGCTGAGAAGCTCATCGTTTAATTTTTTCTGGATCATGGCCGCCCCTTTCCATATGATTAATCGCGCTTATCCCGAATATAACCGGAAAAGACGAGATGATTATATCACAGTATGGCTGTTTTGGCATGACGGGAAGGTGCGGTGTTTTTTGCCGAACAGGTTGAAGCCTGATGAGTCGGCAAGTATAATAAGGACAGCAAATTTGGGAGGTACGGCATGGAATTCACCAAGATGCACGGCCTGGGCAACGACTTTCTGGTGTTTGAAGACGACGGGCAGGGCCGTGACTGGAACAGTTTGGCGGCAAAGCTGTGCACCCGGCGTCTCAGCGTGGGCGGAGACGGCATACTGGTGGTGCTGCCCTCGGACAAGGCGGATATCCGCATGCGCATCATCAACGCGGACGGCAGCGAGGCCGAGATGTGCGGCAACGGCATCCGTTGCTTTGCCAAATACGTGTATGAGCGCGGTATCGTGAAAAAGGCGGACATGGCGGTGGAAACGCTGGCCGGCATCATCCGCCCCAGGCTGGTGCTGGAGGGCGGCAGGGTGGCGGACGTGTGCGTGGACATGGGCCGGCCGCTTTTTGACCGGGCGGACATTCCGATGAAGGGTGAAGGCGATGCCTTTGATGTGGATATCGAAGCGGCGGGACGGACGGTGCGCATCTCTTCCCTGCTGATGGGCGTGCCGCACACCATGGTATTGGTGGACGACCTGGACGCAGCGGACGCGGCGGTTTTAGGGCCGGCCATCGAGCGGCATGAGATGTTCCCCCGCAAGACCAACGTGAACTTCGTGCAGGTGCTGGACAGCGAGAACATCAGAGTGCTGACCTGGGAGCGCGGCGCGGGCCTGACGCTCGCCTGCGGCACCGGCTCGTGCGCCAGCGCCGTGATGACATACAAAAAAGGCCTGACAGGGCCCAAAGTCGCGGTGCATCTGAAAGTAGGCCGGCTGATTATCGAGTGCCTTGAAGACGGGCGCGTGCTGATGACCGGCCCGGCGCAAGAGGTGTATAACGCGCGCCTGAGCGAGCCGTGAGAATTGACGCGAGGCTGCCCCGCAGCTTTGACGTATTGGCCGATATTTTTGCCGCCCGCGGCTTTGCGCTGTACCTGGTGGGCGGCTATGTGCGCAACCTCGTCCTCGGACTGCCCGGGGGCGATTTTGATATCTGCTCCGGGGCGCGGCCCGAGACGGCGGCGGCCATCGCGCGGGAAGCGGGCCTTTCGGTGACGGAAAAGGCGCTGGAGCTGGGCACGATCGAGATCCGCGTGGAGCTGGACGGCGCAAAGCACAGGTTTGAGCACACGACGTTCCGGAAGGATTACTATCCTCCGGGCGGCGCGCACCGTCCGTACCGGGTGGAGTTCACCGAGGATATCCGCGAGGACGCCCGGCGGCGCGATTTTACCGCGGGCGCGCTGTA
The DNA here is from genome assembly GCA_012719815.1 of Christensenellaceae bacterium. GTDB lineage: Bacteria > Bacillota > Clostridia > Christensenellales > SZUA-584 > SZUA-584. The sequence continues at coordinate 490 of JAAXZP010000199.1, read as the reverse complement.
TCTTGACCTCAGGTCGCGGGAGCTGCTGGACCCCACAGGGCACGGATTGGAGGATGTGCGGGCTCGCTTGCTGCGCGCGGCGGCGGAAGACCCCGATGTAACGATACGCGACGACGGCCTGCGCATCATGCGCATGGCGCGGTTTGCGGCGGAGCTGGGGTTTGACGTGGCGCCCGACCTTCTGGAGTGCGCTGCCCGGCGCGCGGCGCTGCTTCAGGACATATCGCCGGAGCGCAAGCGCGACGAGCTGATGAAGATACTGATGGCGGATACCAAATACCCGGGGCTTAACGTATGGAACGCGCCGCTGCGCGGTCTTAACATTCTGCTGGAAATCGGCGCGCTCAGGTACGTTCTCCCCCGCCTGTGCGCGGGCGACGGCGTAAAGCAGTCCGGCCTGTACCACAGATATGACGTGCTGCGGCATGGGATTCACGCGTGCGCCGCGGCCCCGCCCGACCCGGTGCTGCGGCTGGCGGCTTTGCTGCAC
>JAAXZP010000198.1 GCA_012719815.1 Christensenellaceae bacterium | reverse complement strand
GGCGGTAAAAGACCTGCTGCTGAAAAACCACCGCGCGGTCAACTGGCTGCCGGATAACATCAAGGAAGGCCGCATGGGCAACTTCCTGGAAAACGTCATCGACTGGGGCCTGTCGCGCGAGCGCTACTGGGGCACGCCGCTGCCGGTATGGACGTGCGGCTGCGGGCATATCCACGTCGTGGGCTCCATCGCGGAGCTAAAAGAGATGGGGGAGAACGTGCCGGAAGACATCGAGCTGCACAAGCCGTTCATCGACGCGGTCATACTGCGCTGCCCGCAATGCGGCGGCGATATGAAGCGCGTGCCCGAGGTCATCGACTGCTGGTACGATTCCGGCTCGATGCCGTTCGCGCAGTGGCATTACCCGTTTGAAAATAAGGAATTGTTCGAAAAGCGCTTCCCGGCGGACTTCATCAGCGAAGCGGTGGACCAGACGCGCGGCTGGTTCTATACGCTGCTGGCCATCGGCACGCTGGTGTTCGAGCGCAACCCGTTTGAGAACTGCATCGTGCTGGGCCACGTGCAGGACAAGGACGGCCAGAAGATGAGCAAGCACAAGGGCAACGTGGTGGACCCGTGGGCCGTGCTGGACAAACAGGGCGCGGACGCCGTGCGCTGGTATTTCTACGTCAACAGCGCCCCGTGGCTGCCCAGCCGCTTCTACGACGACGCGGTGTCGGAAGCGCAGCGCAAGTTCATGGGCACGCTGTGGAACACCTACGCGTTCTACATACTGTACGCCGACATCGACAGCTTCAACCCGAAGGAGCACACGCTGTCCCTCAATAACGTCATGGACAGGTGGATACTCTCGCGCCTGCACACACTGATCAAAACGGTGGGGCAGTACCTCGACAACTACCGCATCACCGAGCCCGCACGCGAGCTGGATAAGTTCGTCGACGAGCTGTCCAACTGGTACGTGCGCCGCTGCCGCAGCCGTTTCTGGGCTGCCGGCATGGAGCAGGACAAGGTGGACGCGTTCCTCACGCTGTACACCGTGCTGGAGACGCTGTGCCGCCTGGCCGCGCCCTTCGTGCCGTTTATCACCGAAACGATGTACCAGAACCTGGTGCGCAGCGTGGACAGCGCCGCGCCGGAGAGCGTGCACCTGTGCAGCTTTCCCGTCGCGGACGAGAAATACATCGACAAGGCGCTGGAAGAGGGCATGGACGCCGTGCTCAAAGTGGTGGTACTGGGCCGCAGCGCGCGCAACACAGCCGGCATCAAAAACCGCCAGCCCGTCGCCAACATGTTCGTGGCCGGCCTGCCCGATCCGGGCGAGATGTTTACCGAGCTGATTGAGGGCGAGCTCAACATCAAGCAGGTATCGTTCGGCGCGGACGTCGCCCAATACATCGCCTACAGCATCAAGCCTCAGCTCAAAACGCTGGGGCCCAAATACGGCAGGCTGATCAACGCCATCCGCGAGCACCTTTCCAGCGGAGACGGCGTGGACATCGTCAGCGCAGTCCGCGGCGGCGGTACGTACAGCTTCACCGTGGACGGCACTGAGGTGGCGCTCACCGAGGAAGATCTGCTGATCGAGCCCCGGCAGAAGGAAGGCTTCGTGGTGGAAACCGAAGGAGGAGTCGGCGTGATACTGGAAACCACGCTGTCAGACGAGCTGATCGAAGAAGGCTTCGTGCGCGAGCTGATCTCCAAGATCCAGACGATGCGCAAGGAAGCGGGCTTCGAAGTGATGGACCACATCCGCTTCGCGCTCGCCGGCAACGACAGGCTCAAAGGCGTGGTCGAGCGCAACGCCGACGAGATCAAATCCGAAGTGCTGGCCGACGAAATTGGCGACACGCTGTCGGGCTACCAGAAGGAATGGGACATCAACGGCGAGAAAGCCGTGCTGAGCGTCCAGAAGCTGGGGTAAGCGTCAAATATGCGATTAAGGCCGGTGCAACATGCATCGGCCTTTTGTTATCCGCAAACATCATAGGGGAGGGCCATCCTCTCCGCTCATTCTATTTGCTTGGCGTTTTCTCCCGTCCTCCACCCGTTCAGCCCCAGAAACAGCAGCACGCCGGGCAGAAGAAATATGGCCGGACTTTCCAGGGCAAATACCAGATAGCGGTATATAATCCCTGGCTCCAAAGGAGCGCCATCACGCCAATACACCAGCCCTGCGCTGTAATGGAACAGTACCCATAGGGCAGCCGCAGCAAATATCGCCCGTCGAACGCCGCGGCGTCTGATACCGATATCCCGGATCATCGAACCGCCGCAAAGCATCGCAACAGGAATAAGCAGATATAACAAGGTTTCCGCAAAGTAGCGGTAATATATGAAGTCCAGTCTGTATTCAGCCCTGAACAGATGACTCAGATAAGGCCGGAGAAACAGATTCAGCCCCAGCATAACCAATGATAGCCCGCCAAACACAATCAGCCACTTCAGATACCTTTTCCGCCGCGCCTGGTCCAGCCCCGAAGCCTCCTTCTTTTTCTCCCCGTAAATCACTTCCGTCACGTCCACGCCAAATACGCCCGCGATGGCCGCCAGCGTGTCGAGGTCGGGCCGGGTGTTGCCGTTTTCCCATTGCGACACCGCCTGCCGTGTTACGTTCAGCCTGTCTGCCAGCGCCTGCTGCGTCATGTTGTGACGCCTGCGCAGCTTTCTGATATGGCTGCCCACCGCATTCATCCCCGGCACCTCCTGATGCGTTTTTCCCCGTCACATATGCTAATATTAACAGATCCCCCCAATTGCTGTCACGCAAGCGTTTGTTGCGCAGCCGTACCCGTGCGTCGTTTCCTGTAAATCCCATATAAAATATAAATTTGGTCGGATTTTCCGTTACGGTATTCTTTTTCTGCATAAATATACAGATTGCATACACTTGGGTTCCCCGCCAAGTTATCCACCATTTTTGGTGGATAACTATCTTGATTCGGTGGATAACTCCCTTAAAAACCTTGTTTTCCGGCACATCCAGCGCCGGTTGGAAAATTTACAGGTTTGTGGATAACACTCTTGACAACGCTTTTTGCATAAAAAAAGAAGCGCACAGGCACGCTTCTCTGTTCGCTTCTTTTTCAGACGAGCTTAATATAGGCCGCATAAACATACGCGGGGGAAGACTTGTAGCTTATTTTGTGCCACTCCGCACCTTTGGCGAGGATCTCCACGATGTCGCCCCGGCTCAGCTTGCCCAGCACTGCCGTGGAGGTAGACTGGCCTTTACGCACGTTGAGCACGCTGGCACTGACCTGCCCGAATGTGCCGGACGCCATCTTCAGATACTTCGTGTACATATAGCCCGTCACGCCGCCGTATTTCACCTTGCACCATTCGCTCCCGTACTCGAGAACCTGCACCACATCGCCGCGCGAGAGCGTCTTGATCACCGTGGTGCTGGTGGACGCGCCTTTCCGGAAGTTGAGCGCCGATGCGTTCACGGTAGCATACTGGGCAGTCTGCGCCGGCTGAGTCGGCTGGGTCGGCTGCGTTGGCTGCGAAGCCTGTGTCTGAACCGTAACATAGCTGGCGTGCACATAGGCGAGCTGCCCGTTATAGATGATCTGGTGCCAGTCCTTGGCGGCGTTGGCCTTGACGATCTCCACCTTGTCGCCCTTGCCCAGCTGTCCCAGCTTGCCCGTGCTGGTGGACGGCCCGATGCGCACATTGAGTACCGAGGCAGTAATCACGCCAATCGTGGGATTCGCAGTGTCCACATAGTTGGCGTACACCCAGGCCGGCTGGCCTGCGTGCAGTATCTGGTGCCAGCCCCCGGCGCCGCCCGTCTGGACGATGCACACCACGTCGCCCTTACCCAGCTGTCCCAGCTTGCCCGTGCTGGTGGACGGCCCGCTGCGGATATTGAGCACGCTGGCGGTCACCCTGCCGGTCTTCTGTATGAGCAGCTCGCCTGCAGACGGCGAAGGCGACGGGCATACCGTCGGCGTGGGCTCCGGCGTCGCGGTGGATGTCGGTGATGGCGTCGGCGTCGGTGCCGGCGTCGCAGTGGGCTGAGGCGCTGTCTCCGAAGGCGTAGGCGTGGGCTGAGGCGCTGTCTCGGTGGGTGGGGGAGTGGGCTGCGCCGTCTCGTCCAGCTGAACATAATACGCGTAGATATACGATTCCTTGCCGTTAAAGCTGACCTTGTGCCATTCCGGGGTCACAAAGGCTTGCGTCACCAGTATGCGCGACCCCGCCAGCGCCTTGCCGACCGCCGCGTACTGCGTACTGGGCGTCGACCGCACGTTGACGAATTCCACGCAGTTAACAATGGTGGCGTTGGTGTTTGCCGTCGGATCCAGCTCCACATAATCAGCGCTGATGTACGCTTCTATGCCGCCAAAATCGATCTTGTGCCAACCTGGCACCACGTTGGCCTGCAGCACCAGTATGCGCGACCCCGCCATCGCCTTGCCAATAGCCGCGTACTGCGTGCTGGGCGTCGGCCGCACGTTCACATAGTTCGTGCAGTTGACAATGGTCGCGTTGGTGTTGCCGCTGGTATCCCCAGCCGGCTTCAGCTTCGGCGGGGCGATGTTGAGCGTCTCCAGAGTCGTGTTGGGATAATAGAACATCAGTATATCGCGGTAGCTGTGCCCGGCCCTGGCCCTTTCCTGCGCACCGCGCTGCGACATGCCGATGCCGTGGCCGTAGCGCCGGTGATACAGGTTCCAGCTCCCCGAGGTTTCCTCTATCACAAACAGCCTCAGGCTGGTGTTGGTAAACGCCTGGTAGGCTCCGCCGGATTCATCCAGCTTGTGCATGTCAATGGTAAACGTGACGGTCACCGTCTCATCAACATAAACCCGGCCGGTCTGCAGCTTTTCATCCTCCGTGGCGTTACGGCTCGCTTTCACCCGCATCGTCACATCCGCTTTGGTGAAGCACACGCAGTTCCTTTTGCCGGTATAATCGGCGATGCCGTGGTTCCCCTCAAACGTATGCGGCACGATGCGGTCACAGCCCACTATATCGATGTCCGACGTCACGTCGGCAATATACCCCTTGGCCCTCACGGCGGGCAGCGCCATTACCTTCAGATACCGCGCTGCGTTGGCAGCCTCGGCGCCCGAGCCTGCCACCATGGAGCCGTCCTTCCTGATCTTATAGTCGATGCCGGACGACCCCGTCACGCTCTTGGGGAATATCAGCACTTCCTGGTTGCTCCACGAGTTCTGCACGTCATAGGGGTCTTCCCGCACCACGTGATACGGCTGCAGCTTGGCGCTGGCCGTCCAGACGTGCTGCGGTATGTCGGTGTATCCGCCGTTGGATGCGGCGAAGAACGTCTGCACCGGCTTGCCGTTGCACATCAGTATCTGCTTCGCGGTTTCGTTCACCGCCTTGATGGCGTTGCCGTAGCTCTCGTTGTATCCCTTGTACACCTGGCTGGCCGAAGTGTCCAGCAGGTCGTACGTGCCGCTGCCCATATTCATCACCGCATAGGTGCGAGCAGCCACCGCCTGCGCCTTCAGCGCTTCAAGCGGCCACGAGTTGCTCATCTCGTGCGGCACCACGCCGTACAGGTAGTATTCCAGGTAGACGTGGTTAATGACCATCAGCGAACTGCCGCTGATGCGGAATTCGATGTCGCCGCGGTACTTGTTGGTGCCGTAGGTGGTTGTCTTGATGCTCGCGTAGTTATACCCGGAGGAGTTGGCCCGCTCCACCACTTTCACGCTGCTGCCGGAACACACCAAAGCGCTGCCCTTATACAGCTTGACCACGCCGTTCTCAATCTTGGCGGTATAGTTGCCGGAACCAAGGCTTATGGAAGGGTTGGATTCAATGCCGTAATTGCCGCTTAACGAAAAGGCCAGCGACGACGTTGAACCGACCGAGAGTTTGACGCGTACGATGGAATTGTCGGACGCTGAAGTGCCTCCCAGCTTAACAGCCAATATCGTGGCCACCATGGCGGTGATAATCAGTATGGCCAGAGCGCGCTGCAGCATTGTCCGTATAGTTGTATTCAAGCCCAACTCACCTCTTGGTTTATATCGGCACATCAGACACACATGCTGATACCTCATTGATAAACGCATCAGGCGGGGCTAAAACAATTTTTCGATAAACGCTTCCTTTTAGGGCATTATGACCAGTTGTCAGGTATGCTCAACGGTACACTTAACAGCGGTTCATAGACCGGAACCGCCACACGGGGAAAAGATTATAAAGAACGGTATTCAGACCGAACGATGCTTTCCTGTAAAAAAGAAATGCAGGCTGCATAACGGATTCAGTTTAAAGTTATCCTGCCAGCATTTTGCCTTATATTTTCTTACCAATAAGATGTTTTCTGCTCATCCTTCTTTATCGATAGCCATCCGGATTCTTTAAGAATTCATCTACATTTTCGTTCCCTCAATAACGCCGATCTCAAGCCGCATTTTTTTGGTCTCATGCGCCTTTATAAACGGCAGCAGCCCCTTTTCACGCAGTTCTTTTCTGGAATAGCAAAGAGTGTTTGACGGCTCCAAAGCAAGCACATAGTCGATCTCATCCTCAAATTTCCACTGCGTCATATATGGCATGCTTATAGGATCAAATCGGATATAGACACCCAATCCATTCGACAGTCTCCGGTTTATAACCATCGCCCATGCTGTCTCCTTACCCGGTTCAAACGCATACCAGTAATTCTTTTCTGCGTTTTTGCCGTCCGGTTTTCTGAACGATGAGACCTCCCGTATATAATTTTGGGAGTATTCATCATAAGCATGAGGAATTCCCGCCGATACCACAATCTCGGAATTTTCATCCAGAAGCGGGTATCCAAAATTGACATGGTAAAGAAGCGTCAGAGGAGACTCGTGACTGCCGATATTCTCGATAATATCTTCAATGATGATCTTCGATTCACCGATTTTTGAATATATGCTGCGGCGTATTACAATTTTTCTCCCAAACAGCGTACAGTCTTCAATGCTTCCGGTGAGTCTGATCTCCCCGCCTTCAAAGCTGGACAAATCGCATACGTTTTTGGCGGGCAGCGCGTTATGCCGCCCATGCAGTCCCAGCTCCTCGCCCTCATCGACGCAGGGAGGTCCCAAGGATGTTGCACCGCAGGTCGTCAGCAATCCCGCGAAAAATGTCCGCAGCCAGCCTTCCCCTTTCGGCTCGTAGTATCCGGGATGAACTTCCAGGTTCCTCGAAAGATATGTGATGTTGATTCCCTTATAT
>JAAXZP010000197.1 GCA_012719815.1 Christensenellaceae bacterium | reverse complement strand
GTATCGATATTCGTCCGGATGTCAAAATCGTCCCGCGGCAATACGTATGCCTTATCGCCGTATGTCAGGGTAATTCGCCCCGCATCCAGCCGCCTGTCCATTTCCGCCCGCACAGCGTCGCGCGCCTGCGCCAAAGTCATGCCGCCCACCGGTATCCCGTCTATCGTTATTCCATCGTGATAGGTGCCTGTGGCCATCAGATCTTCCCAGTCCTGCGGGGATAACATGCTATACTGCACAAACCAGAGACCCGCTAAAGACGCTGCGCCTGCAAGCGCAAGCAGCAGCACACACAATAATCTTAACCCGTATCTGCGGTCCGTTAATGCCATGGCTTATTCCCCCTATGCGCGCGCTGATTCACACACGCCGTTCGTTAAATAATACGCGTCCGAAGGGGGTATTAATCAGGTCGAAGAAAATAATAACCGAATGTCTGCATGGTCAAAACAAAAAAGAGCACCTTTAAAGCGCTCCGAATAAAAGCCATTTACTTGAAAATCAGGGTGCGCTGGCAGAAAAAGCTGACCAGGAACAACACCGCCTCAGTGATAATCTTGGCGAGCAGCACGTTAACCCCCAAAGCTTTAAGCCCGGCTATTATCAGCGTGTTAACCGTTAAAATGCCGGCGGCCAGCAGATAATAGCCGACCATTTGGCGCGCCAGGCTTTTTTTGCCCTTCTTGCTGAATATCACATTGCGGTTGATGAAAAAGTTAACCGTCGAGCTGACGATACGGGCCGGGACGTTTGCAAATACCACTGTCAGCAGTTTGGAGTCGGGCGACAGCGCGGAAACATTGGGCAGCACCCACAGCGACAGCAGCGTGAACAGCACAAAGTCGATCACGAATGCGAACATGGACGACGCCGCGAACATCAGTATGCTCTTATATATCCGCCAGGAATCTTTAAGCGGGTTAAAATGCGAGCTGCTGTTGTTGTCGATATAGACCGTCTCAATCTCGATCTCGCGCCGCTTCAACCCGAAGCGCGGCGCCTCCAGGAGCATGTTCATCTCGTATTCGTAGCGTTCTCCCGGCAGCTTCAGCATATCCGGCAGCGCAACTGCCGGCAGGCCTCTCAGGCCCGTCTGCGTATCCCGCACACGCTGCCCGCTGAGGAAGTTGAACACCTTGCGCGTGATGGCGTTGCCCATACGGCTTCTGAGCGGCACGTCGCCGCGAAAAGCCCGGCTGCCCAGCACGATGCTATCCGGCCATTCAAAAAGCTTTTCCGCCACGCGCACGATATCGTCCGGCAAATGCTGTCCGTCCGCATCCGCGGTCACCACGCCGGCCACATCCGCCATGCCCGCAATCTCTTTCAAGCCGGTCTTTAATGCGCGACCCTTTCCCCGGTTGGTGTCATGGCGAAGCACGCGGCAGCCGATGTCTTCCAGCGTTCGAAAAATGCCGGCATAATCTCCGCCGCTGCCGTCGTCCACGACGACCACCTGTTTAAACCCCCGGTCTATCAGCGCTTTTGACAGAGTGACCAGCGGCTCCCCCGGTTTGTAGGCCGGGATCAGCACCACAATGCGTCCGATACGGTTCTCCATTCGTATATTGTGCGGAGCGTCAATGCTGCCCTCTCGCACACATGCCCTTTCCTATGATATTCCCCATCCCGTTCGGTTTACAGAACGGGCACAGTGCCAACCGCCGTATATCGCTCCACCTTAATGCGCAGCGAAATCCGCCGTTTGTGACCATTGATATCATAACCGTTTGCTGCGTAGATAACAATAGTTTTGTGTTATTCTTTCCAGCAAACGCAGAGGGCCATTATCGGACGCCCCAGGCCGCCTGCTAAACGTCTCCGCGCTGCGCCGACTGCCTTTTGGCCGTTCTGCTCCTGTTCTGGTTTTCTCTGGTGAGCGGCGTTTGGCCGTTACACTTTCTCTCTCTCACTTCCTTTTTATCCGGCTGACTGTCCTTTGCCATCGCTTAATCTCCTTGTGTTTTTGTCTATTTTGCCTCGCTATACTGCAAAAAACACGCCGGAAAATTGGCAGATGCCCGCTTCAATTATCTGCAAACAGGCGTTATAATAGTCATATATTAATATAATATTGGCAAGTGCCTGAGCCGCCACAGCAGCCGCTCCTGAAAGATCCTTATCCCTTAGCCTGCATTATCATATAAGCGAGGTCAACGCTATGCCAAACGCCATCATTTATGTATTTTCAGGTACCTATCATACGCTGAAGACCGCTGAAATGCTGAAAAACCACCTGGAGGAAGGGCATATATCCGTCACCATCCATGAAGTCTGCGAGCCGATCTCCCATATCCCCGCGCCTGCCGAAGGGGATATCGTCGGTTTCGGCTACCCGGTGCACGCTTTTAACGCACCGCAGCTGTTTCTCCGTTTTGTGAGCAGCCTTCCACCGGCGCAGCATAACCGCGCCTTCATATTCAAGACTTCGGGAGAGCCGTTTCATATCAACGACGCATCCTCCTATAAGCTGTACCGCATGCTCCTCAAAAAGGGCTACGATGTCGTGCAGGAGCTGCATATGCTGATGCCGTACAACATACTGCGGCGCTATCCCGACGGGCTGGTCAAGCAGATGGTGCTCTACAGCGATGCGCAGAGCAGGATGCTCGCGATGCGCCTTCTGAACGGCGAACGAGCCCGGCTGCACTACACACTGCGCCACCGCCTTGTGTCACTGATATTCCGCATCGAATGGTTCGGAGCGTGGTTCAACGGCATGTTTTATCGCGTGGACACAAGCAAATGCACCCGCTGCTTAAAATGCGTCCACTCCTGCCCTGCCCTGAACATCTCGTTTGACGGCAGCCGTTTTCATTTCGCACGTTCCTGCACGATGTGCATGCGCTGCGCCATGTACTGCCCGGCGGACGCAATGCATATCGGGCTGCTGCAGCCCTTTAAAGTGAACGGTGGGTACGCTTTTTCCCGCATACTTGCAGATCCCGAAATCCCCGTCGACTATGTGAACCCCAAAACGAAAGGGTATTTTAGGCTGTTCCGGAAATTCTTCGTCCGGGCTGACGCCGAGCTTGCCGCTTACGGCATCACCATTCCCGGGCATACGCCTCAGCCTGCCGCCGAGCCGCCTGAGTTTGAGGTGTTTGAGGCATACCAGCAGGAGCAGGCTGTCGGCGAACAGGAACAGGCAGGCAGCGCAGCGGCAAACCTGGCGGAATAATGTACTAAAAAATAAGGCCCAATCGCTTGGGCCAGGGGAGAGAAAGAACTATTTCATGATCTCTTCATACTTCTTGTCAATATACGCAATCTCTTCGGGGGTCAGTTCCCATTCCGCGGCGCTGGCGTTTTCGTACGCCATCTCCGGCGTGGGCGCTCCCATCAGTGAGCAGGTCACGCCCGGCTGTGCGAGCACCCAGTTGATGGAAACCTGAGCCACCGTCGTGCCCCTGTCCGAGGCGATCCCGCGCAGAACTTCCAGCAGTTTCTGGCACTTGGACCACATCGGCTCCTCGTAGTACTCATAAAACTTCGAGCGCAGCTCTTTCCCGCCGGTCACCGGTTTTTGCATCTTGCCGGTCAATATGCCGCCGCCCAGCGATCCGTATGTGATGACGCCCACATTCTTTTCCTTGCAGAAAGGCAGTATGCCGTTTTCGATCGAGCTGCGGTTCAGCAGGCTCATCGGTGGCTGCACAGCAGAGATATCGGCGATGTCGATCGCTTTTTGAATCAGCGTGGTGTCAAAGTTGGATACGCCGATCGCGCGTATTTTGCCCTCTTCCTTGAACTTCACCATCAGCTCCAGCGCATCATCAATGCTGTTGTTGAAATCAGGCCAATGGATGTAATACAGGTCGATGTAATCCGTCTCCAAACGCCGGAGGGAATTTTCAATCTCCATGCGCATAACAGCCGGATCCAGACACCGGACATAAGCGCCTGCCACACGGAGCACACCCAGCTTGGTGGCTAAAACCACCTTGTCGCGAATACCTTTTATGGCTTTCGCGACCACTCTCTCCGAAGCGCCGTCCGCGCCATAGGCTGCGGCCGTATCGATCATATTGACGCCCGCATCCACAGAGGCGCGAATGGCGTCTATCGCCAGCTTCTCATCCACCTCACCAAAGAAATCGTTACCCATCTCCCAGGTGCCTTGCCCAATGACGGAAATCTCGATGCCGCTGTTACCCATCCTTCTGTATTTCATATCGGTACCCTCCTTTAATAAATAATCGGCGACGTTTGTTATGACATATTTCATTACAGATTATAACACCGCTGAATCAAAATTTCAATGTATCCATATACATTGCACATATGTTCATGTTATGCATATACATTTCTTAAATTTGTGTTTTCGCAAACCAGGCCATGACTCAATACAACCGGTTGTGATATAATTTATTAATTAACATGGCTATTAAGATGAAGCATTAATGAAGAGTCCCAAAAAACGGTCAATACAGGGTGTAGAATGCTGCCATAGTAACGAAAAAGGTGGAAAAAAGCTATGGCAACGAAAAAAAGTGTCGGTTTTGCAGATATACAAAG
>JAAXZP010000196.1 GCA_012719815.1 Christensenellaceae bacterium | reverse complement strand
GGCCGCGGCTTCGTGCCGGAGCTGTTTCTCGGCAGCGTGAGCCACAACGTCGCGCGGCACGGGGACGCCTCGGTGCTGCTGATACCCGCAAAGAAGCACCTGGTGCCGTGACGGCCGGGATATGCCGCGGGAAATAAAGACACACAACCGAAAGGGGTAACACAATGGGGACAACTTTGACGGCTTCGGCGGAGCTGACCAATGGCAGGATGATGTTTCTTGGCGAATCCGGCGGGCATACGGTGATAACCGACTATGTGCCGCCGTACGGGGACGGGCAGGGTTTTACGCCGCTTCAGCTGTTTCTGGTGAGCCTGTCGTCCTGCCTGGGCGGCACGGTGCGGGCGCTTGCCGGGGCGATGAAGCGCCATGTGGGCGGCATGACGGTGACGGCGGAAGGGGACAGGCGGGAGGCGCACCCGACCATGTTCGATAGCATCCGGCTGCACGTGCGCGTCGTCTCCGACGACATCACGGAGGACGACATGGCCGCGATGCTGAAAAGAGCGGAGGAGACGCTGTGCCCTTTGGCCGCGATGGTGAAGGCGACGGTGCCCCTGCATATGGATTACGAAATTGTGAGGGAATAAGAGCATAATTCATCTCTCCCTGACACTTCAGGAGCATGTTCACCGCTGTCCTGTCCGATAAAACCGTATTTGGGGCGCCTGGTGCTTTTTCGGTGTTACCCGATTTCAAGAGACGCTGTTTTTTCTGGGGAAAACGGCGTTTTTATGGCCGGCTGCGCCATTGGCGTCGAACTGTATCCTGATAATGACTGAAAGCGCCGGAGAAGTCCCGGCGCTTTTGTTGTGTCGTCAAATATGTATGCGCTTTGTTCAGCGCGGGCGGCCCGAAACGCTGACGGTGATGTTGCCGCGCGTGGCGTGCGAGTAGGGGCAGACGGTGTGCGCTTCCTGCGCGAGGCTGTCGGCCAATGCCGCGTCGTCGGTGTCCACGACGGCCACCAGCTTGACTTCCAGCTGGAAGTTACCGCTGTCGTTCCTGCCGATGCCCACGGTGGCCTGCACGTCCGGCGGGGGAAGGGTGAGCTTGCGCGTGCGGATGACGTGCTGCAGCGCGCTGCCGAAGCATGCCGCGTAACCCGCCGCGAACAGCTGCTCGGGATTGCCGCCCTGTTTTTTGCCGCCGCCCAGCTCGGCGGGCAGTGCCATTTCGAAATCAATAGGGGTTCCTTCCACGCGGACATGGCCATCCCGGCCGCCCGTGGAATACGCCGTGGTTTCATACGCGATCTTCATGGGAGCACCTCCGTTTTGTATTTTATTCCAGTATACATGATGGACCAGGCATAATCAATAATTATTACGAATTAATTGTTTGTGTCAGCATAAACACCAAACGACAGTGATGCATAATATATAGTGTCACCGCCTGTTATCTGCTGTTGTCCGAAGGCCGTACGGCCGTCACGAGCGGAACGGCGCCCGGGCCCAAATAACATGAGCGGTGGCAAAGGAGGTTATCGGCGAATGGAGAACAAGCAAAGCCGTTGGCGGAGCAAGGTGCTCTGGGTGGCGGTGGCGGCGCAAGTGGTGGCGCTGCTGGCCTTCCTCGGCGTGCCGGAGCTCATTGGCATCACCGAGGAATGGCTGAACAACCTGATCGGCTGCGTTCTGCAGATACTGGTGCTGTTCGGCGTGCTCAACAACCCCACCGATCCGGAGCACTATTGACGGTAAAAGGGCCATGGTTTGAATAGAGTTTCGCGGGCTTTGGCGGGCCCGGCTCTATCCCGAAGCTGTCCGGGGCTGGCCGCCTGCCGGCCTGCATCCTGCGGGTTTCGCGCTGGCGATAAGGCCGACGTGCAAAGCCGCAGGCCGGGGAACCCGGGGGTTTCCCGCAAGCCGCGAAGACCTGGAGCAAAGCCTTCGGGCCGCCGCTGATACCCTTCAAAAAATGCCCTCCTGTGAATGCAATCCGGCCGGAAACGGCTTTATAATATTAAGCGCCCTTCAGCGGGCGCTTCATTTTGCCGAAAAACCCAGGGGTTTCCGACAGTTTGCCTATTATATGCAACTTCTCGTGCCATAAAACTGCAAAAACACCCGAGGCCCAAAAAAGACGCAAGGTTTTAGGAGTGAAATATTCGGCCGACTTGCCAGATGCCGGACTGAAAAGTGCCGTTCACATATTTTAAGCGCAGGAATGAATAATAAAAGGTGAGAACTCGGAAAAAAGGCGGAATGTATGTATCGGAACAGGATGTCGCGGCAAAAACGCAGGCAGCGCGCGGTGGACGAGCAGGTGGGCCAGATGAACAAAGGGCTGGACGGTATGACGCTGTCCGCGGTGCTGGAAGACAACGTGGCCGTCATGCAGAATTTGTTTGCCGATGTGGACGTGTTCCGGGTGCGCCGGCTGGAGAGCGAGGACGGCAGCCTGAGGTTCGCGCTGATGTTCTGTGAAGGCATGATCGACTGTAAGTATGTCGAGCTGAGTATCATCAGCCCGCTGCTCAGCGCCAGCGTTACGGAAGGCGACGCTGCCGACTACCTCGTCG
>JAAXZP010000195.1 GCA_012719815.1 Christensenellaceae bacterium | reverse complement strand
GCAGCGGCAGCGTCACTTCCGCCATGTCGGAAACCAAAAAGTCGGCCCCGCCGATTTCCTCCCGGCTGCCGCCCGCAGCATAGCGTATCACCCGCATGCCCGCCGCCCGGGCCGCGGCCACCCCCGCCAGCGAATCCTCTATGACGACGCACTCCTCCGGCACGACGCCCAGAAGATGCGCCGTATGCAGGTATATGTCGGAATGCGGCTTATGCCTGGGCACCTCGCTGCCCGACACCGCCGCATCAACATAATCCCCGATATCAAGGCGCCTCAGCACCGCGGCTATGTTATCCTTCCCGCTCGCGGACGCAATCCCCGTCCTGAAGCCCTGCTCGTGAGCGCTTCTGATGAGGCTTACCGTGGGCTCAATCACCTTAAGCTCCCCGCTCTCGTAATACCGCCGCATCAGCCTCTCTTCCTCCCGGCTCAGCTCTTCCGCCGTTTGAGGAAGATCGAACCTTTCCCTGATATGGGCCCACATCGTCACCGAATCGATTCCGGTATATTCCTTCAGATGGTCCAGCGTGATGGAGGCGTTAAACTTTTTCACCATCTCCATCTCCACCCGCTGGTACTCCGGCTCGCTGTCCACTATGACCCCGTCCATGTCAAAAATCACCGCTTTAAGCGCCATGTCCTCACCTGTCATGTTATTTAGTCTGCCCTTATGGCGTTTGATACCGCTATGCGGCCTCAGCTTTTTATCATATCACATCATAATGGCATATGGCTGATGAAAATCTGATTGACCTTCTGTCACAATATGGACGCCTCATTCCTCGCTGTAATACCGCTTCACCAGCTCCAGCAGCTCCTCAAGGCTCAGCCCCAGCGACTTATAATACTCAATGTCCTTTTTCAGCTTGTCCGCCGCCAGGCTGTCGCGCTTGTCCGCGAGCTCCGCGGGCTTAAGGGGCGCAACAAAACAGCCCCGCCCCACCATCGTCTCAATAAAGCCGGCGCGCTCCAGTTCTTCCCACGCCTTCTTGACGGTGATCACGCTGATGCGCAGCTCCTTGGCCACCGTGCGGATGGGCGGGAGGCAGTAACCCTTAGGCAGCTCGCCCTTGATGATCTGCGACGATATCTGGTCGAACAGCTGCTGGTAGATGGGCTTGTCCGAAGCTCCGGATATCACGATGTTCATAGATCCACTCTCTCAAAACGACGGGCAGACACGCGGTATGCGAGCCACGACAGCAGCACGAACAGCGCGATGCCGGCAGCCAGTACGGGCAGCTGTCGCGCCAGCGCCTGCGGGCCGATGCCATCCAGCACAGCCGCCGCGCCGGGCACAATCAGCGCTATCGTCTCAGCCGCCCCGGCAAACAGCACGCACGCGCAGATTGCCGCAATGATGGGCACGCCCAGCTTGTACGCGGTCTTATAAAACATCGGCAGGAACACCAGGTTAAACAGGCCGTACATCGCAAACGTCAGCCCGAAAAATGCAATGCCCGCATCCAGCAAAAAGTTGCCCTCCGGATACAGCGCGTTGTTGCGCGCCGCGAACGGCGCCGCCACCGCAATCTGCACCTGCTCCAAAAATACCACGTTATATAGCCTCGCTTTCACGACATCGCGCTTGCGCACCGGCAGCATCACGGTAAAGCCAATGTCGTTGGCCGTCCGGGCGGTCTGAAACACGTTGGGCACCGTGATGAAAAAGAAATACATCATCGCAACGAAGTAAGGCCATTGCGGTATCAGCAGCAGCGCGCCGGTCAGCGGAACGAGATAAAACATCGGGTGCACCACCAGCGCCAGTTCCTTATACAGCAGGTTCTTCATTGCCGTTCTCCTTTCGGGCATGGTATATCATGATGTCCTCCAGCGCGGGCGCTTCCGCAGCAAGGCCGTCCTCCGGCCGGACGTCTTCGGTGCGCATCAGGCCGGTAAACCCGAACGCATGCTTTTTGGCGGAAATCAGCCGCGGCGATACCGCGCTGTACTGCTCCGGCGTGCCCTTCACCACCCGGTAGGCGGCCAGCAGTTCGTCGCGGGCGCGGCTCTCCACGATGCGGCCGTTTTCGATATACGTGATGTAATCGGCGCACTTTTCCAGATCGCTGGTGATGTGCGTGGAAAACAGTATGCTGCGCTCCCCGTCCTCGATCAGCTCCTGAAACAGCTCCAGCAGGTCATCCCGCGCCACCGGGTCCAGCCCGCTGGTGGGTTCGGCCAGCAGCAGCAACCGGGCATTGTGCGACAGCGCCAGGGCCAGCGCGTATTTGACGCGCATGCCGCCCGAGAGTTCAGTGGGCCGCTTGTCTTCGTCCAGCTCAAAACGCCTGATATACCTTCTATAAGCCTCATCGTCCCAGCTTGCGTAAAACCGGCGCACCACGCTGGTGATGCGGCGCAGCGGTATCTTGGCGTAATAATCCACGCCGCCCAGCGAAAAGCCGATATGCTGCTTTAAGTCCATCTCGTGTTCGTCGAAATCGCGGCCCATCACGAAAACGCGGCCGCCGTCCTTTTTGACAAGGCCCATCATGGCCTTCAATGTGGTGGTCTTACCCGCGCCGTTGGGGCCGATAAAGCCCATGATATAGCCCGCATCCAGCGAAAACGACACGTCTTTCAGCCTGAACTTGTCGTAGTTTTTGCACAGGTTCTGTACGGATAAAAGCTGCATGTGATGCCTCCTGCCGGCTGCCCCGGCATAATTGTATATATCGTATATACACAATATCAACTCTTAAGCTTCTTGTCAACATCAAATACAGGCATTTCGCAGGTTTGAATCGCAGCCTGCATTTCCTTGACAGCGCCTCTTATTATCCTTATACTTTGATTAAATATCGGGCTTATCGTCGCGGAGGTGTGTTTTGATAAAGAAGGCGATCGTATTATTGACAGCGGCTCTGACGCTGCTGAGCGTTTTTATGGTCTCTCCGCTCAAGGCGCTGGCCTACGACGAACTGAAAAACACCGATCCGGACAAGTACTACATACTGCTCGACCTTAAAAACCAGATCGTCACCGTATTCGAGAGAGACGAAAACGGGGAATACACCAAAATCGTGCGGCGTTTCATCTGCACGACGGGCCGCACCGAGCTGAACCCGGAAGACCCGGAGGATAAGGGCACGCCCACGCCCCAGGGCATCTGGAAAATCGGAGCGCGCGAGCGTTTCGGGGAATTCGCCGCTTTCGACGGCACATACGCGCGCTACTGGACGCAGATCGTGGAAGGCGTTTATTTCCACTCCGTCATGTACAGCCGGCATGACGTCAACACGCTGCAGAGCGGGCCATACAGAAGATTGGGCAACAAAGGCTCTCACGGCTGCGTGCGCCTCGATGTAGAGGACGCCAAGTGGCTGTACTATTACGCCTGCCCCGGCACCACCGTCAATGTCTCCAACGGCGAACCGTTCGACAAGACGGTTAAAAGCAAGCTCAAGGCAAAAAGGATGCCCTTCAATAATTACAAGGCGTTCCAGGTCAACATATACGATATCGACGAGCTGCCCAACCCCAAGGCCTGGGTTGTCAAGGACGGCGCCGAGATTCGCACCGGCAACGGCTCCAACGACAGCGTCAGAAAAAGAGTGCCGGCGGGCACCGAGCTGGAACTGCTGCAGATCGCCGAAACATGGTGCAAAGTGAAATTCGAAAAGCGCGAGGGCTATATGCGCACCGCGTACCTGACGTTTAAGCAGGGCACGATGATGTCGCGGGAGGATGCGGACATCATCAAGACGACGGCCTATATGTACAGCGAAAAGAGCACGGACGCCAAATACCGCATCACCAAGGTGCCCAACTACACGTCGGTCAAAGTGCTGGAGCCGGATAACGACGGCTGGACCAAGATACGCTACTGGGGCGAAGAAGGTTACGTGCAGAGCCGGTATCTCACCAAGGGCTGGGGCGTCATCCCCGAGGTGATGACGGAGATCATGCCCATCGCCTCCTACAAGGAAGCCTACAGCCACTACTGATAACCACTACAGGCTGGCGCACCGCGTCAGCCTTTTTTGTTTTGCGCCTGTCAAAAATCCACCAGCCCATACGCCGCAAGCCGCCTGTCCATTTCGCGGCGCTGCGGCCAGTGCATATCCAGCGCCCGGTAAAACTGGGCGTTATGTTTCATGCAGCCGATATGGCACAATTCATGCGCGATCACGTAATCGATCAAATCCGTCTCGCACCGCATCAGATGCACCGAAAGCGACAGCCGCCCTTTCGCCGGGTTGATGCTGCCCCAGCGCGTCAGCATGCGTTTCGCGCTCACGGAGAGCCCGTCCGCGCCGGCAAACTCCGACGCGCTGACAGCCAGCCGCTGCGCGAAAACCGCCCGTGCCTGCCGGCTGACCCACCGGATGAACTGCGTTTTCGCACTGCCGCCGGGCGGCACGGAAAGCGTCAGTACGCCGTCCTCAAACGCCGCGGACGCCCGTTTCGCCGGCCGCACGCGCAGCACCGCCCGCCGCCCGAGATAGGTGAACACATCGCCGTCCGCGTAAGACGCCGGATAACGGCGGGCACGCGCCGCCTCCACCGCAGCCAGCTGCCGGCGGATAAACGCCTCGCTTTTCTTCACGAATTCGGTGACGACGCCCACGGCGCAGCGGTGCGGCGCGGACACCACCACCTGCCGCGCACCGGTGACGCGTATGCGGATATGTTTCATCTTCCTGCGCACCAGCTCAAATTTCAGGTCGCCCTCCGCCGTTTGTATGCTGTACTCCATGCGTTCCATTATACATGAAAATGCACACCGCTTCATAAAAAACGGCGCATTTTTAATAAATAGCAAATGTCATTCGCCGCCGAACATGCAATTTTTTTCTCGCTTTAATTTTGCCGCAGCCGCGCAAAATAGTGTCAGATTCATTGGCGGGGTGAAACGATATTGACAGAATCAGGCTCAGCATCAGGCAAAGGAAAACGGCTCATTGTCACGGGCAGCGGGCCGCTTTACGGCACGTGCCGCGTCGGCACTTCAAAAAACGCTGTGCTGCCGATACTCGCGGCCTCTTTGCTGACGCGCGAGCCGGTTATCATCCGGAGTTTGCCCGCCATCAGCGACGTGACGCATATGCTGTCACTTCTGCGCACATTCGGCGCGTCCATCACCATGAAAGGCAGCGATGCCGTCATTGTCACAAAATCCATCAAGACCACCGCTCCGGCCTCGCATATGGTCAGCCGTCTGCGCGCCTCGTTTTTGTTCATGGGCCCGCTGCTCGCCCGTGAGGGCTGCGTCACCATGCCGCTTCCGGGCGGCTGCCGCATCGGCCAGCGCCCCACCAACCTGCACCTTGCGGGCTTCAAAGCCTTGGGCGCGCGCAGCG
>JAAXZP010000194.1 GCA_012719815.1 Christensenellaceae bacterium | reverse complement strand
GGTGCCCTTGGACGTTTTGTAATCCGTCAGCCGGTGCGCGAAGGCGGCAACGCCGGAGGGGGCGGGGAACAGGCTGATGTGGTCTTTGAACGCCGCGAAATGCACAAGGTTGCCGTGCAGGTAGAACGTGGGCATCCGGTAGCTGATCTTCTCGGCGGCGTCCGGCGCGGCTTCGCGGATGGCGGCGCGGAGCGCCTGCAGCCTCGCCTGAACGGCCGGAGGGAACTGCGCGATGTACGCGTCAACAGGGTTGTTCGTGTCCATAGCGGCCTCCTCATAGGGGCTTGTCCGTTTCTGGTTCGACTATAACATACGCAGCCGCCCGGGTAAACCGTCAGTCAGCGGCGGGCGTTAAAATAGGCGGTCAGCGGCGCGGGGCCCGCGATGACGTCCCGCCCCACGTACAGCGTGCCGTCGGCGCGCACCTTAACGCACCACTTGACCAGCGCGATGCTGCCGCCCGCTATCTCGACGGCGGTGACGCAGCCGGGATGGACGCAGCTGCCATCGTTGAAGTAAGGCGGCTCGCCGGCTGCCGGGAAGGTGGGTCGGTGCGTGTGGCCGGACACCAGCACGCGGCCGTTTTCCGACACCCATCCAATGAGCCGCTCCTCGGTCTTCCTGCGTTTGGCATAGTTCTTGGCGGCGCTGGTCGGGTCCTTAACGCCGCGGCTTTCCAGCGGACGCCACACGTACCGCACCAGAAAGCGCGTCAGCCGCCACATCGTGCTGTTGCAGAAGTCCACCTGGTGGCCGTGCACCAGAAAGATTTCGCCGCCGGTGGGCGCGTAAACCAGCCGGATGGCTTCATACGCCGGCATGCGGCTGAACAGCATGGCGAGCCGGTACTGGCGGGCGTCCAGCTTAAAGTCCGGGGGATGCCGCGCGAACGCCGGGCTTGCCTTGACGATGTCGTGGTTGCCAAACAGCATGTAAAGCCGCCTTGCCGCGTGGAACCTCGCCAGCAGGTCGAACACGTCGGCATGCGCCTCCACGATGTCGGAAAAATGCCGGTTCTCCCACAGCTCGTCGCCGTCTCCCAGCTCGATATAGGTGAACTTTTCCGCGTGGTAATGCCTGAGCGCCGCGATGTATATGTTCCGGTTGCGGAAAAACGTGTCCGCAAGGCCGCCGTCGCCCCGGTGGCAGTCGCTCATCAGCACGATTCTGGCGCCGTCGTCAAACCGCAGCTTATGCGCCCTGCTGTGTATCTGCGACAGGCGTTTCCCGTAGTCCATATGGTGCCTTCCTCACATGACGGGTGCAGCGGTAAACATTATAACCTTTAACGCATCCATAACAGGCCGAAACTCCCTTGATACGCGGGAAAATCCCGCAAAGGTTATATTGAATCTCTCCGGCCGAAGCCCCTGATTGTTTTATTCCATCATATTCCCGGGGGCCTGCATGTGTTTTTGCGCGGGGGAGGGGTGCGGGGCGGCGCGAAAAAAGCGCCGTCAGCAAACCGGCGCTTTATCATGTTTTGCCCGTTTTTATTGCCTTGCTGCCGGGCGTCGGCTGCCGTAAGGTTATAGCCGGAACTGCCGTATGACGCCCTGCGCCATCACGTCGGCCATCTCCAGCGCCTGGTTTTGGATTGCGTCGTACTGGGCGATGCTGTCGGCGTATCTGCCGTGCAGCTGCTGCACCGCCTCGTTTTCCGTCATCCTCAGGTGTTCAAACAGCATGGCCTGCCAGTCCGCCTGGTTCCAGTACGGGTTGGCGCGCGCGAGGAACGCGGCGATGCCGGCGGCGTTGGCATACCACTGCTGGCGCGCCTGCTCGGCGGCTGCGGAATCTCCGGCTTTGGCCGCGTTCACCAGCTGCGCCGCGATCTGAAGATGCGCCGTAAACAGGTTCTCGAACGCCCGGGCTGCCTGCGCGCCGTAGAAGGGGGTAAGTACCGCCGCGAAGTCGGCCGGGTTGCGCAAAAGCCGGTTTGTCACGTTGCTTATGTCCGCGTTGGAAAACGCCGTGCTGACGATGAACGCCCGTGTCCAAAATACATGCTCCATCCAGAGCCGCCGGAGCGTGTTCATCACCTGAAGCTGCCGGGGAGTGACGCAATTCGCCGCCCGGGCTGCAGGATTATTTTGCGTATACATACATATGACCTCCCATATGGGCTGGTATAT
>JAAXZP010000193.1 GCA_012719815.1 Christensenellaceae bacterium | reverse complement strand
CTCGTCATGAATCCGGCGAAGCAGAACGGAACTGCACCCGGCCAGCGCGTTTTTCAGCGCGGGCAGGCGCTGCAGCGAGCTTTTAAGCGCAAGGCAGTTGCGCGCGTCCAGCGTACCGTAGGAAATGCGCGTGATCAGCCGGTCCAGATCGTATATGCCGTCCAGCGCGGCCGCCACCTGGTCCATGCGCACAACGCTGTCTTTCAGCTCCTGTACGGCATCCAGCCGCTCATTGATTTCCTGAATGTTCTGCAGCGGCTCGTTGATGCTGCGCTTTAACAGCCGCGCGCCCATTGCGGTCTTGGTCTTGTCCAGAATGCTATAAAGCGAGCCTTTCACGCGCCCTTCGCGCAGAGTTTTGGTCAGCTCCAGGTTGGCACGCGTAAACATATCGAGCGCCATATAAGCGCTGGCGGCGTGATATTGAATGGTGTTGATATGCGACAGCGCGTTTTTCTGCGTCTCTTTCAGATAATCGATCAGCGCGCCCGCCGCGAAAACGCCCGGTATGTCCTCCGACAGGCCGTAGCCATGCAGGCTGGCCACACCGAAATGGCGCAGCAGGGAATCCACCGCTGTCGCCTTTTCAAACAGGAAGGACGGATATTCGCTGACAAATATGTTCTGCTCCTTGATGGCTGTTTCTAAAGCGCCAATGACAGCCGCATCCTCCGCGCGGTATATGATCTCCCGCGGCTGTATGCGCGCAACCTCCCCCAAAACCGAGGCAAAGCCTTCGTCCGCGGCGCACTCGCTCACATAGAACGCGCCGGTGGACACATCGGTATATGCAAGCCCCACACGCCCCTCAGCGACGCACAGCGAGAGCAGGTAGTTGTTCTCGTTTTCGGCGACGGAAGCGGTATCCACCACGGTACCGGGCGTCACCACCCGGATCACGTCGCGCTCCACCAGCCCCTTGTTTTTCGCCGGGTCGGAAAGCTGCTCGCAGATGGCCACCTTGTAGCCCTTGGCAATCAGCCGGTCAATATAATTCTGAGCCGAATGGTACGGTACGCCGCACATGGGCGCGCGCTCCGGCAGGCCGCAATCACGCCCTGTCAGCACGATCTCCAGTTCACGCGAGGCCAGAATTGCATCGTCGAAGAACATTTCATAAAAATCGCCCAGCCTGTAAAACAGGATGCAATCCTTGTATTTTTCCTTCAGCTCTATGTAGTGCCGCATCATCGGTGACAGTTCGCTCATACGTCCTCCGTCCGGTTGGTATTACAGGGCTGGATATAGTTTTATGATTACAGGCGCTTTCCGCGCAGCGTATGCGTCAGCACCTCGTCGATATGCACGTTGATGAAACGCCCGATATCCGACGCGTCGCCGGGAAAATGGACGGTTTTGGCGGTGCGCGTACGGCCGACAACCATATTGGCGTCCCGCTCACTGATGCCCTCCGTGAGCACTTCCACGTCTCGGCCCCGATATGCGCTGATGGACCGCCGCTGCAGTTCCGCCACCAGCGCATTCAGGCGTGCAAGCCGTTCCGATTTGACCGCTTTGTCGATCTGGTCCGGCATATCCGCCGCTTTGGTGAGTTTTCGCTTTGAATAGGCAAAAGTAAACGCCGCGTCGAATTGGACTTCGGAAACGAGGCTCAGCGTGTCTTCAAAGTCATTCTCCGTCTCGCCGGGGAAGCCCACAATGATGTCGGTAGTGATGGCGATATCCGGCACGCGAGCGCGCAGCTTGTCGATCAGCCCTAGGTAATGGGCGCGCGTATAGAGCCGGTTCATGCGCCTGAGCACATTATCGCTGCCCGACTGCACCGGCAGGTGAATATGCTCGCACAGGCTGGGCAAATCGCCATAGCAGGCGATCAGCTCGTCCGCCATGTCCTTGGGGTGAGACGTCATAAAACGAATGCGGCGTATATTCGTCTCGGCGTCGATGCGGCGCAGAAGGCGCGGAAACGAGATGCTCTCGACCAAGTCATTGCCGTACGAGTTGACGTTCTGGCCCAGCAGCGTAACTTCGGACACGCCTTCGTCGCACAGCCGTTTGATTTCATCGATAATGTCGTCCGCGCGGCGGCTGCGCTCTCGACCGCGCACATATGGTACGATGCAGTACGTACAAAAGTTGTTACAGCCGTATATGATGTTGACAAAAGCGCAGGGGCCGCCGTCACGGCGTACGGGGATATCCTCAACGATGGAAATGTCTTCTTCCACGCAATACGCCCGCTGACCGCGGAGCAGCACGTCTTCCAGCAGCGAATCCAGCTTGTGTATGCTGTTGGTGCCGAAAACCATGTCCACAAACGGAAAACGGCGCATCAGCTTGTGTGCCGCGTCCTTCTGCTGCATCATACATCCGCACACCGCAAGGACGCCATATGCTTTATCCGCCTTGTGGTCTTTGAGAGCGCCGATATGGCCCGACAGCCGGGCTTCGGCATGCTCGCGCACACAGCAGGTATTAAACAGCAGCAGGTCGGCCGCCGCTTTGCTTTCAGAAGGCTTATACCCCAGATTTTCCAGCACGCCGGCGATTTTCTCGCTTTCGTGCACGTTCATCTGGCAGCCGAATGTTTCAATATGATATGTCAAGCCGTTGCTTTCAATCAGCTGTTTTAATTCTTCACTCACTCTTTTTGTTCTTTCTTTTCGCGTGATAATTCTTAATCATTATAATCAGATTTCATGCCGGCCGCAACTCATTAGAGCGGATAAAAACCTATGATATCGGTTCTTTTTGCCCGTATTCATGTTCGGCAAAATTATTGATTTAGGTTGTTGACATTAGCATGAGAATACTGTATATTATACTTCGTCGCGAAAAAACACGGGGTGTAGCGCAGTTTGGTAGCGCACGTGCTTTGGGAGCATGGGGCCGGGAGTTCGAGTCTCCCCACCCCGACCAGGCAACAGCGCTTATGGCCCCTTGGTCAAGCGGTTAAGACACCGCCCTTTCACGGCGGTAACAGGAGTTCGAGTCTCCTAGGGGTCACCATTCACCAAACTGTGCAACCTTTGGGGGGCCTTAGCTCAGTTGGTTAGAGCAGTCGGCTCATAACCGATCGGTCCGGGGTTCGAGTCCCTGAGGCCCCACCAAGCAGGATAAGTGGCCCGGTAGTTCAGTCGGGTAGAACGCTAGCCTGTCACGCTAGAGGTCGAGGGTTCGAGCCCCTTCCGGGTCGCCAGCTTACTTAACAAGAGTCTTATGAAGACTCTATGTGCCTCGGTAGCTCAGTTGGTAGAGCAAGGGACTGAAAATCCCTGTGTCGACAGTTCGATTCTGTCCTGAGGCACCACATGTTTCAAGCTGATGTAGCTCAATTGGTAGAGCAGCTGATTTGTAATCAGCAGGTTGCGGGTTCGAGTCCCATCATCAGCTCCATGTGGAGGGATTCCCGAGCGGCCAAAGGGGGCAGACTGTAAATCTGTTGTCGATGACTTCGGTGGTTCGAATCCACCTCCCTCCACCACAATAATGCCAATCCGTGCGAGAATGGCGGAACTGGCAGACGCGCTAGATTCAGGTTCTAGTGGGGTCACACCCGTGCAGGTTCAAGTCCTGTTTCTCGCACCAAAGAAAAGCCCGTAACTACGGGCTTTTTTGTTACTCAATAGCAGTTTGGTTGCCATTTGGTTGTCATTTCAGTTGCCGTGTATTTGCTTATTCACACCTAATAATAAGCCTTTTTCCCTCCTCCAGGCTCATTTGTACTCCAACTATCGCCTAGTGATCAATAGTATTATCGCCATAGGGAGGTGCTTATCTCAAACAGCAAATACCTTGCCCGCCTCCTTAGCAGGAAGTAAATTTCAATCCAAGCTTCCGCGTGGGGAGAAACTGTTGACTGTAGCGTGTTCAACCCAGCAGGTAACGAAAAATGCGAAAAACTGAAGGGAGCCTGATGGCAGGCTCCCCTATCAATCTTGTGTTTCGTATTGCACGGCTGTTATGACGTCATCGCGCCCCTTATTTCTCCTGGTTTGGCTGACCGTTCCAGGCTGTCAGGCCGCCGTCAACGGGGATGTTGACGCCGCAGAGATGCTCGGCGTTGTCCGAAGCCAGATAGACGATCACGTTGGCGCACCACTCGGGTTCGCACAGCCTTCTGTCCGGCATGTTCTTTCTGAAGCCCTCCCGCACCGCCTCCGAGCATCCGGTCAGGAACATCGGGGTTTTAACGGCAGACGGCGAAACGATATTGACACGGACGCCCTGCGCCGAATAGTCCATCGCCATTGCGCGGGACAGCGCGATGACAGCCCCCTTGGTGGCGCAATAGAGTGACATATTATAATCGCCGCCCATACCCGAAACGGACGATACGTTGACAACTGCGCCTTTCTGCTTCTTGAGCATATGAGGTATGAGCGCTTTGCAGGTATTGAAAATACCGCGTACGTTGATATCAAACTGGAAATCATAGTCTTCCATCGGAGCGTTGTGCAGCAGCCCGACTCTGAATACCGCCGCGCTGTTCACCAGCACGTCACAGCCGCCGTATTCGCTGACCAGCGCCTCAATTTTCGCCACGTCTTCCGGAACGGCGACATTGGCTGCTATTTTATGAAGCATGCCCTCCTGTGCCTGCGGCAGCAGTTCATTATAGGCTGCGTTGAGCGTTTCTTCCTTCCAGTCCGTCATAAATACCCTGTCGCCAAGCGCCGCGAAAGCTTTTGCCGTGGCTTTGCCGATTCCGCTTGCCGCGCCAGTAATCACAACATTTCTCGCCATCGCATTATCCTCCCTCAAATAGGTTTACGGACGTAAAATTGCAAGGCTCCCCCCCTCAATGCCGAGGGGGGAGCGCTTGCTTTGTATCGGTAGTTGCTTGAGAGGTATTAGGTCTCCCAGTTGGGCTCCAACTTCAGTGCCGACGTGAAGTTCTTGGAGTACTCTTCAGCCTGTTCCCAAGTGTCCGCCCAGCTGAAGTCGAGGAAATGCTCGTACAACTGAGCCAGGTGGGCCTTGAGAGTATCCAGATCGCCGAACTTCTTGAGCTGCAGCACATAATAGTAGTCGTGCTGTCCGAGCTCTGTTCCGCCGCCCGCATGACGGTCATAGGTCAGGCCTTCCTCTTTGCACTTGGACAGGGAGATCAGCCTGAAGTCATACGGATACTGCGGGTTGGGCTCCTTCATCTGGCGGAGTATCTTCTCCAGATTGTCCTTGGTCGGACCGGCGTTGTAGCCCGGATACTTGTCGAGACCGGCCGCCGTCGCCAAAGCCGGGAGCTCCTCGTTGCCGTACACGTCCATCTTTGCCGTCTGGAGACGCTCGTCAGGCAGCGGATACCATGCGCCCACGCACATATCGTACAGCATAGAGACCATACGACCGCCGAAGTACGGGATAGCGAAGCCGCAGGTGGCGAGGAATTTGCCGTCAATAATATCCTGCGCCGTCGTCATCTCCATATCGCGGGAGACAGTGTACGGTCCGATGTTGAGGCCGCGGTCTTGCAGCGCCCTCAGAGCACCGGTTGTCTGCGAGTCGTTGGCGCCCCAGAAGCCTTCATAGTCAGTCCGGACAGCCAGAGAAGCTTCCGCCGCAGCGCGTCCGCCTTCGTAGCCCCACTCACCGTACTGATGTCCCAGCAGCTGGATTTCCGGATAATGCTTCCACGCCTGGTAGACACCCAGATTGATGTACACCGTGGACACAGTCGCTGCCGTCTTGCTGGCCTGATGATGCAGCAGTTTGGTCTTGCCGTTCTGCTTCATCTTCTCCATCAGCACCATCAGCGGATAGAACGTCTGCTCATCCGACATCGGCGTGTTATCCACTACCCAGTACGGACCAAAGTCGCCGGGGAATATGTCAGCCGTATAGCCGAAGTAGGTAGCGAGGAACACCTTGTTCTCGTTGCAAATCCGTGCGATCTCAGGCATCGCCGTCATCGACGGGCAGTTCATCGTCAGAGCCTTGGCGCCGGACGCAATCATGCTCTGGGTGAGCTCAATCCACTCAGCGTCTGAGGTAGCCAGAGCGCTCTGGAATTTGAGGCCCAGCTGCTCGGCGGCCTGCTTGTTGGCCTGCAGCACCATCATCGCGTATTCCTGCTCAAGCTGGAACGTGATATGTCCCACAAGGAAGCTCTCGCCGGGCTCAGCATTCTTATACTTCTGAGCCAGCTTCATGCGCAGCTCTTCCCGGCCGGCTTCGTCCTCGGGTACCTGCAGATTGAAGAAATCAATCTCCTCCTCCCCCGCGGGCTGCTCTGCCGGAGTGGATTCCTGCGCCGGAGCAGGTTTTTCTCCCGCAGACGTGTCCGCCGGAGCAGCCGGGGTTCCCTCCGACTTGGGCGTGCAGCCTGCGACAGACATGACCATGCTGACAACCAACAGCATGACAACCAACAAAATGAGTTTCTTCTTCATTTATCCACCTCCATATATATTTATATCAGCCCGTCCCTTTGCAGGGCGGACAATAGTAAAGCCTTATTATACGCCGCTATTTGATGATCTTGATCCTCTTCCTGTCTGTGGGCACGATACTCATTGTGATGGCAATGACGCCGAATACGATAACCTGGATATCCTGCCCGAAGCCCATCATCATTAGGCCGGTCTGCGCCCACGTGATGATGATGACGCCAAGAATTGTTCTGTGAGGCCCGCCGACGCCGCCGGACAGCGCTGTTCCGCCGGCCACAACGCTGGCAAACAGCGGCAGCGTCATGTCTGCGCCGATAGCCACGGATCCGCCGCCCCACTGCGCCATGTAGAGTATGCCTGCCAAACCTGCTAGGAAGCTGCAGAGCATGAACACGGCAACACGTGTCCGGCTGACATTGATGCCTGAATGAGCGGCTGCCACCGGATTTCCGCCTATGGCCAGTATGCGCCGCCCGAACGGCGTGATCATCGTGATCAAAGTGCAGATGATCAGCACCGCAATGGCCCAGTAGAATATGGACGGCAGGCCGACGATGAACGTAATGGACAGGCTTCTGAACACCTCATCATTCATCATGAGGAGGAAGCCCTGAGACATATAAAGCGCGACGCCGTCAATAACGATGGAGATGCCCAGCGTAACCAAGAAAGAAGGAACTTTCAGCTTGGTGAATATGATGCCGTTGATGAAGCCAATCAGCAAGCTTACCAGCAGCGCCACAGGCACCACCCACATGCCTATCTGTTCAATGTACGTGACGCATATCAGCGCAGAGAATTTCAGTACGCTCACCACAGAGAAGTCGAAAGACCCCATCATGATCACGAAAGTGAGCCCGCACGCAGCTATCAGGAAGTAGGACATAGCATAGACCAGCGAAACGATGCCCTGATACTGCAGGAAATACGGATTGACCAGCTGGAAGCCGATGATGAGAATCACCATCACCACAACCGATATGATGAGAGACATGTTGTCTCCGGCCCAGCGCCTGAATTGAACGGATTTGGATTCAACGGATTTGCCGTCGCATACCGCTTGTTTCATCATGTTACCTCCGTCCCCGCTTTATTGAGGCTTCTCGACCCCACGATTATCGATATGATCAGCATGACGCCCACCAGCAGTTCTATGGCAATAGGCGGCAGCATCGCCACGTTCAGCCCGCGCATGAGCACGGTCAGCGTGATCGCGCCAAGTATTGTCCGCTGCGGGCCACCGGTGCCGCCCATCAGCGGCGTTCCACCCAGTATGATCGCCACAAGAGGCTCGTTCATTTCGTTTAAGTTCAGCTCAACCGGTATTGAACCGCCCAGATGCTGAAACAGTATAATCGAGCTGACGCCGGTGAACAGCCCGCTGAGCGTGACCCCCAGCACTTTGAGCCTGCTCACCCGGATGCCCGCCATGTGAGCGCCCTCTTCATTGACGCCGATGGCGTAGAAATACGGCCCCAGCACAGTGCGCTTCATCAGGAATATGGCGACGGCCAGTATCGGGATGGCCCAGAGCAGCGCGGTGGGTATGATGGGTATCAGTTTGGCTGTCAGGAATTCGTACCCTTTTATGGTACGCGCATATCCTTCGGACAGCAGCGCCGTGATGCCCCAGTATGTGATCATCACGCTCAGCGTGAGTATGAACGAGGGGATGCGAGCCTTAGCCTGTATTATGCCAATCATCAGTCCGGTGAGTATGCCCAGTATGGGGTATACAATTATGGCAATGGGGCCGACAACCGGTTGCAGCAGCCATACAAGCATGCCGCCCAGCATCCAAATGCCTACAAACGAGAGGTCAAGCGAGCCGGCGGTCATCACAATGGATGGCCCTACCGCAAAGAGCATCAGCCTGACGAACTGTTTGAGCATGGCTTCTATGTTCAGTGTTGTCAGAAACCTGTCCGAAAACAACGCCGAAAAGCCGACGAACAGTATGATGAAAATAAGCAGCACCGGGTATTCCTTAAACGACTTACGCAGCCCTGAGAATACATTCCGGAAAACATTGTTTTTCATATCGATATCACCTCGTTGAATTCCTCCATACTGAGGACGGCGCTGATTCTGCCGTTCCGGAAATAGATGATCCTGTCGCACAGCAGGGAATATTCCTTGGGATCGTCGCTTACCAGCAGCATGGATATTCCCCGGTCTTTCATCTTCAGCGTGGCTTCATATATATCTGTTCTGGCGCCCACGTCGATGCCGATGGTCGGGCCTTCCATCAGGAATATTGCCGGGTTCCTTTCAAACCATTTGCCGACGGACACCTTCTGCTTGTTGCCGCCGCTTAATGAGTAACACTCGGAGCGGTAGCTGGGCGCCTTGATGCGCAGGTTGCCGATGATTTCCTCCGCCATTTTCTTTTCCGCGCGGAAATTGATGGTACGGGTCAGCTTCCGCCTGATCTTGTGAATGTTGAGTATGGAGATGTTTTTGGCAATGGACCAGTTCAGGAAGAGCTCTTTACCGGTCTCACCTGAGAAATATCCCACGCTTCTTTTCAGCCGCACATGCGGCGGTTCCTTGGCTTTAGCTCTTTTGCCGTTAATTTGCAGCACGCCTTTATCGTAGCTAGTTAGCCCCGCTATGGTGCGCAGCACTTCGCTCTGTCCAGCGCCTGCCGGGCCGAACAGACCGATACATTCGCCTTTATGCAGTTCGAAAGAAACGTCATAATAGCAGCCGTTTTTCGTCAGATTATCCGCCTTGAGTATAACCTCGCCCATTTCAGCCGGTTGACGGTCCTTACTCCTCTCCAGATCCACCGACTCCTTGCCGACGATAACGCGGAACAGGACCTCCTCCGACAGGCTCTCTTTCTTCATGTCGTAGCTGGCAACCACCTTACCGTCCCGCAGCACGTGTATTCTGTCTGTAAACTCCATGACCTCTTTCATGATATGGGAGACGAATACGAAGGAAGCGCTGCTTTTCATGGCGATGATTTGCTTGAACAGCTCCTGGCGTTCCTCTATCGTCAGCGGGGCGGTCGGCTCATCCAGGATGATGACCATATCCATCCCTTCACCGTGCTCAAGCCGGAGACTGACGATGGCGCGGGCGATCTCGATCATTTTTTGCGTTGACAGCGGCAGCGCATACATATAGTCGTCGACCGAGCAGCGAATGCGGAATTCCTTGATCACTTCCGCGGCATACTCTTTCATTTTTTTGATATGCAGCGTCTTAGCCGTTTTAAAGCGTTCCTCGTTTCCCAGAAACAGGAACTGATAGACCTTCAGACACGACACCACGCCTTTTTCTTGATAAACAATACCAATACCCCTCTTGGCGGCTTCCTTGGGATTTTTAGGGAAAGGTACCTCCTTGCCCTTGTATAGCAGCTTTCCGCAGTCGGGCGGGAATACGCCTGCAAGAATCTTCATCAGAGTCGATTTACCTGCCCCGTTTTCACCGACAACGCCGACAATTTCATTTTTTCGTATGCCCAAGCTGATATCATCAAGCGCACGGACGACCCCACCGAAAGTCTTTGTTACGTTCTTAATTTCAATTAAGAAATCGCTTTCGGGCATCTCTTAGCTCCTTCCTTTACATTATTTTGAAACGGCTATAGGCTGCCGCGATTCAACATTGTCGTTTTTTGTTATTTTTCGGACCTTTCTGGCTTATTGGATTTTTGACAACACTAAACAACACATACGGCCGCCCGTATTTGCACAAGGACAAGTATTTCACTTTATGAAATTATTATCTATTGGAACGATATCATTTTAGGATAAAGCCCGGCTATATACAATCAGGCTGGATTTGTTTTTTGTTTGTTATATTTGCTACAGCATGGCTTGCAAAAAATTGAATTTCTGTTTTGGGTAAACCATGTCAATAAAAACGCACCTTCTTGGGGTGCGTTACCTATCTAAAAAGGTATGATGTTTCGGGTAGAGCATCTGCATAAATTTGATCCTTGAGCAGACCGGAAAAAGCGCGCCTTATTTCAGCGCATCCAGCAGCTCTTTTAAATATCTCTTAGCGCCTTCAGGATCCTCTCTTGTGAGCGGTATGCCGGGAAGTATTACCCCGGTTTCATACTCCTTGCCCATCATGGCGAGGCACAGGTTCTTCATCGAAGTCTCACCCAGCGCGATCGGATCCTGCCCACCTAGCGCCTGCAATATGTTATCCGGATCCAGCAGCATGTTGACCAGATGCTCGCTGATGTCGATACCGAATACCGGGATGTTTTTGCCCGCGTTTCTGACCGCCATCACCGTACCCTCGGTGCCTCCCTCGTTGGCGCAGAAAAACAGGTCAAGGTCCGGATACGCGTTGATGATCTCCGCAGCAACGATGACGGAATCGTCGGCATTCCAGGCGTCAACATCCTTGACAATTTCAATCAAGTCTGCCGTCTTGGACAAAAATCCTCTGGTCCGCTGCTCGCTCATCTCCGGCAGCAGTGCGGAGAACTGTATGATAGCCGTCTTGGGTTTTTGCCCCGGGAAATGTTTTTTGATATATTCGGCGCAGAATTCGCCAACCAGCTCGCCGATATTATACTGGTCCATCATGGCATAGCCGGTCTGCCAATCATAATCCATGTTAATGTTGGCACAGTAGATGGTGATGCCGTTTTTAGCTGCGTGTTCCAGCGCAGCGGCCGACCCCGTCTCGCTGACCGGGAATATGCATATGCCGTCAACATCGCTTGCAGTATACTCGTTGATCAGTTCGACCTCGGTATCCAGTTCGCCACCGCTCTGCCCCTCGATCACCGTCGCGCCGTAGCGCTCTGCTGTCTCTCTCATTGTGATCTGGAGCATCCGCTGAAACTGGTCTTTAATCAGCACAACGGCTGCGATCTTCTTGCCGCTCAGGTCGTCGAGCTCACGCGCCGCAGGCACCTCTTCCTTGACGGGCGATATGGGCTGATTACATCCCAATGTCGTCAAAGATATAACAAGTATCATAACGGCTAGTAAAACAAGTTTTGTCCCCATATAACCTCCATATTATTCGGGCGGGTGCGGCTGTACGCTGACTGAAAATCCTTATATCCGTGGGCGATGAAAAAAAGAAACTTTGTTACAGGCCTTTGACATCATTTGGTATTGTGACCTTGCCAGCAGGGACAATTGAAACCGGCATTTTGACCGCTCTGCAACGTATAGTGTAAAATACGTTTGCACATTGGTCAAGCATTTGAACCAGGTTATGCAGTACAATCTATGCCGTAACTTTAAATTTAATCTTAGCGTTGTGCTTTGTAAACGTGCTATTTTTGTTTTTATTATAGTATTTTTGCTTTTTATTTTTACGCTATACATTCACCATCCAATTCGCTGCTCGCGTTGTTGACAATCCATTCTGCCTGCTATATGCTATTTAAGCTATAAGCTATTTAAACAGTTACGCAAATCCGGTAACCGGTTTAATACTCTGCCCTTTCGTTTGCTAACTTGACTGTGGGGTTTCAGTGATGAGAATCAACGCGTTTCGTGTCCGCTTATTCGTTCTCACATCAGTTTTGATATTGGTTCCGGTATTGGTTTTTAGTATAGTTCTGTTTACTTCCACCCAGAATACGCTCAAAGAAAACGCTTCACACAACATTCAGGAAACGCTTGAATCCAATTTCAAGAATATAGAGTCCAAACTGGCGGTTATGGAAAGCGCCAGCACGTCGCTGTTGATCGCCCTGGCCAAGCTCCCCAAAATCGTTGATCCTACGTTGGAGGTGACGGGCGCACAACTGTTTGAAGTGGCGCAGTATCCTGTCACCGTGCACAGTTCCCTGATTGTGGATACCTACAGCATAGGGGGGTTTAACCATTTCTATCTCTATCTCCCCTCCCGGTCCATGCTCCTCGTTTCAAAAATGACGTTTTTTGAAGGCATCAACCCCAATGTGCTGGACTGCCACTTCATTCCCAGAGACAAATGGGGCGTTTCCACGCCTTATGAAAATGTAATCTGCAATCCGACGGTGGGCGCCACCATCAAAGAAAAGAATATATCCAAGAACTTCTATATGTTGGACAACGAGGACAATGAGATTATTTTGACCACAAACGTCAAGGAACAGTATATCAGCCAGCTGCTCATTTCCGGGCTGCAGATCAAACCGACATATGCCGTCATAATGGACAGGCACGGAAATCTGATATCTTCGATGAACGAAGAGGAGATCGGCAAATCGCTGCCCCAGTATAGGAATATACTCGCCGCACTGGACGGTCAGGAATCAGGCAATACCGAACTGGCCATAAACGGAAAAACCTACCTGCTCAACTGGACATATTCACAGGGCAACGAATGGTACTACATTATCGCCACCGACGCCGCTTTAGTCGTCGAGGGAATTACCCCCATATTTAACATGCTGCCGATCATATCGCTGTGCCTGCTCGTTTTGTCCTTCGGCATCACCTTGCTGCTCACTTACTCCACGGTCCATCCGCTAAGAGAGCTGTCCCGGGCGATGACGGAGATCAAAAACGGCAACTACAACGTGAAGCTAACGGAAAAGCCGAATGCCGAGTTCCAGAGCATATATGCGGGATTCAACGAGATGGCGGCTGAGATTTCCACGCTGATGCGCAACGTGTCCGAAGAACACAACCGTAAAATCATCGCGACCATACAGATGCTGCAAACAGAGATCAACCCGCATATGCTTTACAACTCTCTGGAGTCCATATACAGCATCGCCAAGATCAATCAGCAGGAAGAGATCGCCAATCGGGTGATGGCTCTGTCGCGGTTCTTCCGGATTGCGCTCTCGGGCGGCAAGCATCTGGTACCCTTCCGCGAAGCGTTCGAGCTGGCCAAGCAGTATGTCACCGTACAGAACATACGTCTCAATTACAAAATATTGTTCACTTACGATATTCCCGAAAACATATACGACCTCAATGTGCCCAAGTTCCTGCTGCAG
Organism: Christensenellaceae bacterium; assembly: GCA_012719815.1. Classification (GTDB taxonomy): domain Bacteria; phylum Bacillota; class Clostridia; order Christensenellales; family SZUA-584; genus SZUA-584. The sequence continues at coordinate 4,845 of JAAXZP010000193.1, read as the reverse complement.
CCGGTTATCGAAAACTGCATCATACACGGTTTCCAGAACAAGCGCGGCGAATGGCACATCAATTTGAGCGTCAATGAGGAAGGCGATTGGGTGGTATTGACCGTCCGGGACAACGGCATCGGTATCCACGACTCCACGCTGGCGCGCCTGAATAAACGCGTGGAAAACTTCAACTTTGAAGACAGCGCCATGGGAAAAGGCTATGCACTGCGCAACCTGAACTATCAGATCAAGCTGAAATTCGGAGAGGAATCCGGCATCCGTTTAAACAGCGTATACGGAGAATATACCGAAGTCGTGATCCGTCTGAATTTGGCCGGGCGCAAAACAACCCGCGGATAGCGCCGCAATTTTCAAGTCTTTTTGGAGGTTTGTTAATGTATAAACTGCTGATTGCTGACGACGAACCATGGCTGCGCAAGCGGCTTATGCTGACAATAGACTGGGAGAAGCTGGGAATATCGGAAGTGTACGAAGCGGAGGATGGCGCCAGAGCGTTTGCCCTGGCTTCGGCCCATGAGCCGGATATCATCATCACGGACATCGAAATGCCCGAGCTCTCCGGTATTGAGCTTATGAAAACGCTGAACGAAAGCGCGATGTTTCCGCAGTTCATACTGATCAGCGGATACAATGAATTTGAATACGCGCGGAGCGCTGTTCGCTACGGCGCAGTGGATTATCTGCTCAAGCCCATTGAGGAGGAAGACTTAAAGAAGGCCGTATCCAAGTGCGTCGCTACGCTGGAAAAAAAGAAATACAACCAGCAGCTGCTCGATCTTTTTTCCAGTTCGTCGAACCTGCTCCGTGAAAAGATATATATTGACCTGCTCCTGGGCAAGCTGGACTTCAGCAAGGTCTCGGAATCGCATTTGCATGAGTTGGGGATCGTGTTCCCCACCAGCTCCGCGATGTGCATCATCGCTCACATACACCCCATGCAGCATACGGTCTCCGAAAGTGACGTGGAAGAAACGCTGGTGGGCTTCAGCGTCAGCAAAATCGTCAAGAATCAACTGAGCGCCTATTTCGGAGAAGTGCTCGATTTCTGGATGGACGAGGTCAACGTCTATCTGGTGTTCAGCGACCTGCCTGCTGAGGAATTTACAGCAGCCGCGACCAATGCGCTAAACATTGCCAAAAAGCAGATCAAGGAACTACATGCCGTGCGCATCGCGTATGGCATAGGCTCCGTTGCAGATAAGCTGTCGGACCTGTGCCAGTCTTACCGAAAGGCGCGGTATAACATCAACCTGTGCCGCTCCCAGCAGAAAGATACGGGCATATCCGAGGAACATGCCAACAGCTTTCAGGTGGTGTACGAGGAATACAACTTAAAATCGCTGATCGCCGCCATACGCAAAGGCGATGCCGAGGAGTCCGCCTCGCTGCTGACGGACCTCATTGCCGAATTTTTAAATCAGGCCGGGGGCACGCCGACGGCGCTTCAGATCAAGCTTTTGTACCTCAACATATTAAACAGCCTGTTTAAAGGGTGCCTGCCATTCCTGCCGGTATCGGAGGAAGTGATCAAGATCTGCCTGGATTATATCGATCAGGCGTCCGCTTTGCACACAACGGATAAAATGCATTCGGAGCTGCAAAGCCTGATCTGCGTATTGATCGAGCAGTACCAGAGCTTCTTCAACAGCAAGCGCCATTGGCTGATAGACAAAATAATCGATTACATCAACGAAAATTACGCGCAGGCTTTGTCCATGAGCGATGTTGCCGCCGCTTTCTATCTGAATGCCTCTTATTTCTGCAAACTGTTCAAGGAGGAAACAGGCGTCACATTTACTAATTATCTGATGCGCGTCCGCGTGGACAACGCCAAGCGGCTGCTGGCCGACAGTTCCATGAAGCTTTATGATGTGGCTTCCGCTGTGGGATATACCAACGTCCAGTATTTCTCCACGGTATTCAAGGAGCTGGAAGGCGTGACGCCGTCACAGTATCGTGCCAGCTGCAACAGCAAATAAAAGGGCTATATGGCTTTTGGGCAATGATTGTATTTATGCAATGATTGTATTTATACTGAAGGGGAGGTCGCAAGAGTTCGGTCTCCTTCTCGCTGCTTATGGCCACTTTTCATCCGGGCGTTAACCGGCAAAATAAAAAGCACAGGCTTTAATCTCCCATGCTTATAAATAATCAGTTTCAGCAGTTCACTCTTGCTCTGCGCTATACGGCAAACCGTTCTATTTCCGGCGCGTACTGCTCCTGCTCGAAAATGGAGTCGTAGATGATTCGGTCAATGCGGCCGCTTCCGCCGAAAGCCTGCAGGGTAACTTTATCCCCCACCTTTTTAAACAGGAGCGCTTGCGCGTCGGGTGAACCCGCCGTAAAGATCTGAGCCCCGGGTAGCCGGCGGGTCAAATAGCCGCCGTTGGGCAGTACGATGCCGCATTCGGTTTGCACGTCATTCCAGCTTATCACCGCCGTGCTGCCAAATATCATAATCGGCGGCTCGCTCGCCTCCTGTGAAATGATAGCGTTGTCGATGATGTGCTCCAGGTGGCCGATATAGTTGTTCATATATTTGAGCATACTGGTGTATGCATCGTAGTCGTACGAATAAGACTTGATCACTTTAAGTTTCTGGTGGTGTACATACACCAAGTGGTTCGCCAGATATTGATAGATCTGTTTTGACATTGTCACGCGCATTAGATGTCTCTCCTCAAACCGTCCAAAGTCCTGCAATGGCTGCAACTTATAGTATACCTAAACTGACACAAGGAGTATGATATCGCAAACATAAAGCGCCGTCAATCATTATTTATCCCTACAGACAGCCGGAAAAAACACCACTTTCCTGCCGCTGTGCGCGGGAAGGAAAGTGGTGCAATAGTGCTTTTGGTTCATAACAGCCACGTACAAAACGGGCGTTTTTCGATGACGGACGCTGTCGTCTATCGCCGTTTATGTACGTTACTGCCCCGTTAATTCCTGCATGCAGGCGGGCTTACTTCGCAGCGTCCACCTTTGCCATGTGCTGAATGAGGTCTAGAACCTTGCAGGAATAACCCCACTCGTTATCGTACCAACTGATGAGCTTCACGAAAGTGGGCGAAAGCATGATGCCGGCGCCTGCGTCGAATATGCTGGTGCGCGGATCGCCGATGAAATCGGAGGACACCACCTGGTCCTCGGTGTAGCCCAGTATACCGGCCAGTTCGCCTTCGGAGGCTTTCTTAACGGCAGCCTTGATCTCGTCATAGGTCGTGGGCTTCTCCAGGCGGACAGTCAGGTCCACAACCGATACGTCAACAGTGGGTACGCGGAACGCCATACCGGTTAGCTTGCCGTTCAGCTTCGGGATAACCTTGCCCACAGCTTTGGCAGCGCCGGTGGAAGACGGGATGATGTTGGCCGCAGCAGCTCTGCCGCCTCTCCAGTCCTTCTTGGACGGGCCGTCAACCGTCTTCTGGGTGGCCGTGGTGGCGTGCACTGTGGTCATCAAACCTTCGATGATGCCGAAGTTGTCGTCAATGACCTTCGCCAGAGGAGCCAGGCAGTTGGTCGTGCAGGATGCGTTCGAAACAACCTTCATATCCGGAGTGTACGTTTCATGGTTGACGCCCATGACGAACATCGGCGCATCGGCGGAAGGAGCGGAGATAACGACCTTCTTGGCGCCACCGGCAAAATGCGCGCTGGCCTTCTCCGTCGTCGTGAAGACGCCCGTCGACTCAACGATGTATTCCGCACCGCAGGCGCTCCACGGAATCTCAGCAGGGTTCATGCAGGCATAAACCGCAATTTCCTTGCCGTTGACAACGATGGCGCCGTCTTTATAAGTAGCAGTGCCTTTGAAGCGGCCGTGCACGGTATCGTACGTCAGCATGTAAACCATGTATTGGGGATCGATAAAGGGATCATTGATGCCCACAATCTCGACGTTAGGATTGTCCACAGCTGCGCGGAAAACCAACCGGCCGATACGGCCAAAACCATTGATACCTACCTTTATTGCCATAATGAATCCTCCTTGGTTTATAATTTTTTTTTAAACCATTATCTCTTCTTTTATAATACATCGGCCAGGATATTTCAAGAAAAACCCTGCAGATTAAACCGATGTTACGCCGGATGTATCATATTCGCCCTGTCCAGAGTGGATGCGTCCACCCCATATTTCTGAGCCTGCCGGAACTCGAAGAACTTCAGAGCCACCTGCGGGAACAGCGCGTAGGACAGCACGTCTTCCTCCTGCTCCATATATCCTTTGATTTCTTCACGATATTTATCCAGCTCCGGCGGAATATCGTCCGCGGGACGATGCGTGATAACCTCGTTGTCGCCGATACACTTCCTGCGCACATCCGGGTCCACCTCGGCGGGCAGCTGGCCGTATTCGCCGCGAAGAAGCGCCTTGCTCTCCTTGGTGACCATCTTGTAGCGCTCTCCTCCGATCACGTTGAACACCGCCTGGGTGCCGACGATCTGGCTGGTGGGCGTGACCAGCGGCGGGTAGCCGAAGTCCTCGCGAACGCGCGGGATCTCCTCCAGCACTTCGTAGAACTTGTCGGACTTGCCGGCCTGCTTGAGCTGCGAGATCAGGTTGGACAGCATGCCGCCGGGCACCTGATACAGAAGCGTGTTGACGTCGATCTTGAGCACCTTCGGGTCGAGGGCGCCTTCCTTCGTCAGCTTATCCGCGACACCGCGGAAGTGCACCGCGATCTCGGAGAGAAGGCCGATGTCGAGGCCGGTGTCGTACTCGGTGCCCTTCAGCGTGGCGACCATCGGCTCCGTGGCGGGCTGGGCGGTTCCGTTGCCCAGCGGGGACAGCGCGGTGTCGATGATGTCCGCGCCCGCCTCGATGGCCTTGAGGTAGGT
>JAAXZP010000192.1 GCA_012719815.1 Christensenellaceae bacterium | reverse complement strand
CGAGGCTTTTCGGCGCGAAGCCTAATAGCAGCAGCATCGGGAACCCGAACAGGATGGCCCACAGCTGCTGGTAAACGAGGTTGCTCGCGGCGGGCGTGTTGAACAGCGGGTCGATTTCACGCGCGAGAATCACGCCGGTGCTGGCGGTGCCCGTCAGCATGCCGTACAGTGCGAGAAACGCCTCATGCCGGTAGCCGGGGAACAGCCGCTTGCAGACAAAGTCGATCTGCCAGTAGGTGGCCACCCCACCCAGCACGCATATCACCGCCAGCGGTATGATGAACTCGCGGTGTGCAAACGCCGAAAGCTCGATTGCGGCGATGCTTGCCACAACCATAATGTCGAACATCACGCCGCCGATGCGCGACAGCATGAAGTTGTTGAGGTACTGGCGGCGGATGATACCCTTGCCGGTGAGTTTGCGCAGTATCAGCTTGAAGAGTATGGCCATCACCGTGCCCACCAGGAAGTTGAAGCCCCAGATCAGCGGCTTGATGGTGTTGGCAAAAAAGCCGCCCAGGCTATCGAGGCCCAGCGATATCAGGTACATCAGCGCGTATGCCGCCATATAGGTGAACACCACAAGGCCGATCTGCACGGTCAGCTTGTCCAGAGATTCCGTCAGCGGTATCTCGCCCTTTTGGGTGATGACCTCGGCGGAAAGGTCTTCTATCTCGTCGGCGTTCGCGACGCGCGCGTTGATATAGCCCCTTCTTTTCATCCGGTGCAGGTAAATAACGCCGCCCACGCTCGCGGCGATGAATCCCATCGCGGCCACGGTAAGGCCGAAACTGGTGCCATACCGAAAAGGCCCCAGTCCGTTCGATGTCGCCGTTTCGTATATATGGCCCCTGTTGTACTCCTGCCCCGGCCCCTGCCCGTACCCCATCGGCAGCAGCAGGCCGGAAACGGGCCAGTTGCCCAGCGCGTAAAACAGCCCCAGCGTTATGGCAAGGCCCAAAAGCCCCTGCAGCAGGTAAGAGGATACGGTGGTGACGCCGAAGTTGAATATGTCGGTGCTGGCGCCGGGTTTTTTCACGCGTTCCGACTGCCTGAGCGTCACAGCCACAAAGCCCAGCCCCCGGCCGTGGTACGTCAGCGTTTCCATCGTCACTTTGGTGAACATCGGGCTGCCGGTGATTTCCCTGTAAATCATGTTGCCGAAGAGCACCAGAAACCCGCCCAAAACCGCGCTGGGTATCAGCGACTGCCGGAGCGGCCTTATCAGCCGCCGCAGCATGTTCGCCGTAAGCATGCCCACCAGCAGTATGGTCAGATCGATCATCAGCGCCCAAACGCCGTGATCCCAGAAGTTAAGTCCGGTCGTCATAAGCATTCCCCTTGGCTGTCAGCAAGAAATAAGGATTTTTCCCACACTGAGTCTATCATATATGCGCGCAAAACAACAACCGTTACCCGCCTGACAGCAAATAATCATTGACCCGTATAAATACCGCGCTTCTTTGGCTTTCAGAACACCAGCCAGCCCATCGAGAAGGCATACGCGTAAACCGGCGCCAACAGCGCGAACAGCACGGTTAAAGCAGTGTCCAGCCATTTCCGCCGCACCGCAAACGCCAGCGCCGGGTACAGCACCCACAGCCCCATGTAATAGCGGAAGCCGGAAAGCAGCCACGTGGGCGCGAATACCACGTATACATACACTATGGCGAAAAGGCTGTACGACACGCGCAGCTTCCGCGCCATCGCGGGCAGCGCCAGCGCGCCGGCGAGCAACACGACGAGCTGGCTGCCCCACAGCAGCAGTTTGTCGCGCAGTATATAGTCGCCGCCTGTCAGCGTGGACCAGGTGACGTCCAGCGTGTTGGAATAGCTGCCAAAGCTCTGGCTCCATTTCTCGCTCTGCATCCTGAGAAAAAGCAGCGCGTCCCCGGTGAGCGCATGGTTCATCACAAGGTACGCCGCTGTACCCAGCGGTATCAGCAGCAGGGCGGGCGCACGGTAAAAGAATTGCCGCACGGCGTCCGCGCCGCGCCGTTTCCATCCCCCGGGCGTCAGGCCGTAAGCGCCCAGCATCTCCAGCAGCACCGGCACCGCCAGCAGCACGCCCACGCTGCGCGTCAGCGCCGCAAGGCCGCCCAGCGCACAGGCCGCCACAAACCGGCCGGTGCGCGCGTGGTAAACACACGCCAGCGACAGCAGCAGGAACATGGATTCCGAGAACGGCGCGCCCAGAAACACGGCGACGGGAAACAGCAGCAGGAACCTGACGGCCCGCCGCGCCGCCGCCGCGTCCGCGTCCAGCAGCGCCAGCTTGTAAAGAAATACGCACGCGCCGGAAAGGCACAGCCACGATACCGCCAGCGCCGCGATGTGCTCGTGGCCGATGACGATGTTTAATAGCCGCACCGCAGCGGGATACAGCGGGAAAAACACGATGCGGATCCAGCCGTCCGCCGCGTCGTAATAGCCCTGGGTGGCGATGCGCAGGTACTGCAGCGCGTCCCACCGGCTCCATGTTTCGGCGAGCGGCCGACTGAACCCCGAAAGGTGCGTCCCTCCCCAGCACAAAAGCAGCAGCACCGCGCGCGAGACCAGCGCCGCGCCGAAAAGCAGGGCTGTCGTTTTTGCGCCCAGCCGAACAGGCGCAGCGCTTCCGCCGTCGTCCCGGCGAAAAAAGCGCGCCGCGGCCAGCGCGATAGCGCTTCCGAACGCGGCGATTTCGATGATGGTAAAAAAGATTTTCATCCGTCAGTTTTCACCCCGAAAGGCGCATCCTTCCGGGGACTCCGTCCGTTGATGGGCCGCCCGGTCAGCCGCGCAGCAAATAAGGCAGCAACGCAAACAGCAGCATCAGAACTGCCAACACGACGGCCACCACAGTGCCAACTACCCTTTTGCTGTTCTTTCTCTCCTTCATTCGGCATCCCCGTTTACGACTGAAATGATGACTTCCATTATACACGACGAACGTACCGTAATCCACCCGCCCCCGGCAAAACATGGCGCCGCCAGGCAAAGCCCGCGGCGCCAGCCAGGCTCATGTCTCAAGACGCCGGTGCGCAGCACTAAAAGTCCTTATAGGCCAGCGCCCCTTTAGTCATGTCGTCGGCATCCGGCGTGGTGATGTCATAAGTATAGTAGTATCCCGACCTCAGTTCCCATTCCTCGTAGTCCCACTCGTAAAACGCGTTGTCCCCGAAGTATTCCTTGTCTCCAAACCATTGCGGGCCCCAGGCGCACTTGCATATATAATTGCCGCGCGGCAGGCGGATTTTCACCCTCCTGCCCAGCGTGACGTATACGACGGATACCAGATCTGAGCTGTCCATCGCGTAGAACTTGACCATAAGGCCGAGGCTCTTTCCCTTATTCCTGATATAGATGGATATATTTTTGGCATAATCCGGGTGGTGATACAGTTCGCCGCTTTCCGGCGGGGTCTGTATGCAGGCCTGGGCGCGGGCGGAAGCGTCCGAAAAACCGCTGAGCAATAAAAACGCCTTGTAAGCGGTGTAATAGAATCCGCTGCTGTAAGCCTCGTCCGCCGCGATATAGCCGATGCGGTTCTGGCATTCATTCGAGAGGAAGGCGGAGTCCTCAAAGCTTCCCAGCCTGTCGAATATATTCTTGGCGTCCGCGTAGCGGCCCTCGTCCATCGCCGCCAGCGCCGCATCATAGTCTAAGATGTTCTGGCACAGCTTTGCCTTGTCCCGCGCGGTAATCGCCCAGCGCGGCAAACCGTTCACGCGCAGGAAAATACTTTTCCGCGTTCATCAGGCTCTGCGCTTCGTCGTAATCCATGATGTTTTGGCGTTCCTGCGCCTTGTCCGCCGCGTTCCGGAAGGAGCCAAGCGCGGCAAAGCCGCTCAGCCGGACGGCTTACACCAGTCACGGGCGTGCCGCACTGCGTGCAGAAGCGCTCGCCCTCTGCCATCCTGTGACCACATTGCCGGCAATACATATTGGCCTCCTGTCGCTTTCAGCTATCCGATTATTTGGCGCCCAGCCGTATCTGAACGAAATCCAGCCTGTTTAAAATGCCCCTTTTGCGTATCGGTGCCGCGGAGCTTCCTATATGCTGACCTGAAATGGAGCCAAAACGCTTATTTATAAATGTGTGGATATATTATATCGGACAGG
>JAAXZP010000191.1 GCA_012719815.1 Christensenellaceae bacterium | reverse complement strand
TATTTACAACTGTGGGTTGTAATGGTTGCTGAAACGCCGTTTCCAAGCCCTTTAAGCGTCGGCGTCCACGTGCCGGTTTCATAAGGAATGTCGCTGAACCGCCAAAAATCCGCAGGGTCAAAGCCTCCCGATCCTCCTGCGCCGCCCCCCAATACGACATACGTGCCGCTCACAGCGGCCACCGCCACGCGGTCATTGACTGAAGGCGTCGCGCCGATAACGCTATACACCTTCGTCCTGGGGGCGAGCTCCCCTCGAAAGTGCAGCTTTACGCCTCCCTCGACCACTTCGGTGACTGTGGCTATGTATATCGGCTGCAAGTTCTGCGTGTTCATCATAGCTTCACCAGCCTTCTCGCCTGATGTGCCATCCGCCCCCCCGCCTTCAGCGGGATTGTCCAGCTGCTCTCAACAAACACGCCCTGCACATCAGGATGCTTGAGCATAAGCACGTCAGCACGGTCATGCAGCGGGTTGAGGGCCGTGTGGAATGTGATAGGCTCATAGACCTGGTTTGCTTCGAAGGCGATACGTCGTATATAAGCATCCAGGTCTTCCTGTGACGCAATGGCGTCTGGCCGGTAGATTTCGCTGGTGATATTGCGCCCCCGCTGAACCGTGGAGAACTTCGACGCGGGATTATCGTTGACATACACGCTGACGAAGTCCTGTTCCAGGTCGGGATTGCTGCACATCGCGATAAACACATTCGGCACGTTGAAATAATCCATATCGCTCTCGGTATCGCGCGCAATTATGGACATCTCGTCAGCGGCGTAAGTATACTCCACGTCGCGGATGCTGGGCTCCTTGTATTTCGAAATCACGAAACGTCCGTCAGCATCGCAGTATATCGGGTTAAAGTTGATCTCGCTCAGCAGCGTGTTCACCACAGAGAGCTTGCGCGTCCCGATCTCAAACTCCCGTTCTATCGGCAGCGCCGTGTCTACGTAATCAGTAATCAACACCTGTGTAATTCCCGCACCCGCCAGCACACTCTGAACGGCGTCGAGATACGGCTCGCCGGCGGCGATATACAACGGCTCCACCAGGCTGTCCTCGGCGAGTATCACCGTCCGGTCATACGCCTCCACCTCATACGTCACGACACCGTTCTTGCTCTTTCTGATCGGCGTGGACAGCACAAACACGCCGAGCGGAAACTCCGCAAAGCGATCCGCGTCCATACGTAGCAGCATGTAAGGCTTGATCTCATCTCGGAGCCAATCCAGCTCTGTATTTAACGTAAAACGCGCTGTGCGCTGGATATCCGCAAAACGATTAAGGCTCACGCTGCCCTCCGCTGCAATCGACATGCGCCGGACACCATTACGCAATACGTCAAATCGGAATTGGATGCACTGGGAGCCATTAACGGCATGCAGCGCGTCAATTATCTGCTTGTCCGTCCAGCCGTTTCTGGCCGCCTTAATCATGATGCATCAACCTCCGCGTACTCAATTTGCTCCACGTAATCCACCCGCTGAATAGTGAGCGCAAACATAATGCGGTTATCGTCCTCTTGCGTGAAGTTGTGAATAGTAATCGCACCGAATATCCGATTTCCGAGCATATCGCGATACAGCACCGTCTGCCGCCGGTTGACAAGCGCCTCCAGCAGCTCCCAGTCTGCAAAACTGGTATAGTAATAGGACGGGTTAAACACTTCCGTCGAAAACTCGCTGAACGTGAAAACCGGATGTTCACGTCCCGCATAGTGGTTGGCCGCGCCTATTAACTGCTTCTGCCGCGTCACTGGAGGCTGTCCTGCCGCTTTAAGGCGCATTTTTACAGGGGCGTCCAACGCATCCACAGCCGCCAGTACCGCGCCGATTACCGTCACTGTGACATTAGCCGGAAGACTGTCGGCATAGTTCTCGTTGCTGTCCACAACCCGGGCGACGTAGGTCACGGTGCCCAGAGCGGCATAATCGTCGTATGTGGAAAGCCCGGTGATATCCGCAATAGGAACACCGTCGCGAAGAAGATAGACGTGTTGCGCATCTTCATCGATATTTGAGATGCTGATGCGCGCTCCGTTTATGATGGCCGCGACTGAGATCGTCGGGGTGTCAGGCGGCGTAAATGCTAAGATAAAGCCTGATGTCGCCCACGGAGACCATTGCTGCGATGAATTTATATACCGCAGCCGAATCGCATAGCTACCATTGGCGAGATAAAAAGGCACTGTGTGGGATTTTTCCGCCCCTGCTGTTTCGCCCGTATCGTATATAACGGCCCCATCTTTTGTGATCTGTAGATGGTATCCAACCTGACCGGACGCAACCCAGGAAATTGTCGGCCTCGCGGATTCGGTTATATTGCTGATGGACGGCGCGGCAGGCGGCCCAATTCCCACGAATGCGGCAGGATCTGACCAATCGCCTTCGACTCCATCCGAGTTATACGTCCTCACACGCCATCGCAAACTGCCGCCGGGCAGCGTACCGCCTGGGCAGTCATAAAATTGGTCGCTGCCAGATACCGATGCCAGGTCTGTCCACGCCCCGCCCTCTATACTATATTGGAGATCCGCTCCCGATTGCGCCGTTCCGCTGTTAATGACGTGCTGCCATTCAAACCTGATGTTATCGCTGACGTCCACGTACTCATTAAGCGGCGAAAGCGGTATCGGTTTCTCCGGAACTGCATCTACAGTTGATATAGTTATCCATTCCGACCCACTGGTGTACTTTCCGGATTCATATTCTATGAGTACCTGCCACTCGATATAGTCGCCCGATAACGTGCCCGCGGGCATAGTGTAACTTTGTGCCGACCCTGAGATCGTAATTTCCGTATACGCCGTCTCGCCCTGCGGCCGCCAGCGCAGCTTTGCAGAGAGCTGAGTTTGCGGCCAAATATCGGGTAAGTCTGAATAAACGCCCCACGAGAACGCAATATCCTGGCTCTCATCAACAACCGCGCCGGGCCCGGGTGAGTGAGACACCGGATATACGCCATAGCAGTTGGGTAGATAGTCGGTCGGATACGAAAACCGTACACAAGCCAGCATACTGCCGTCCGGTGAAAAAGCTGCGCAATAAACAGAGTTTTTTACATCGGCGGGGATTGCCGTCTCTGTAAATGTATCATCGCTGCGTCCATAGATATACAGCGCACTTCCTAGTACCAGCGCAAGATGCCTCCCATCCGGCCTGAACGAAATATCACTGCCGCCAGTGAGAGGGAGGTATGGAGTTGAAAGCCTCGTGAAAGACGACCCGCTGCGTTTAAACACCGAGACGGCGGGTGATAAGTTATTGCACACCGCCATGTATACACCGTCAGAAGTGACAGCGCAGTCTTCACCATAACTTTCGGACAATGCAGGCCCGGACAGCTTTGTGAAAGTGTCTCCGGAACGCGAATAAGCGACAAGCGTAGTATTTGATGATATATGCAGCGCAATCACCAAATAGTTACCCGAAGGTGTGAACGCGCAACCCGTAGCCCCATAATCGCCATCCGGTATGCCTGTCAGAGCACTCAGCGCTGAAAAAGTATCGCCGCTTCGTTTGTAGACTATTACTTTTCCTGTTCCACCGTGCGTCACCGCCAGATAAGTTCCGGTCTCTTCAAAAGAACAACCACTTGCCGTAGCAG
>JAAXZP010000190.1 GCA_012719815.1 Christensenellaceae bacterium | reverse complement strand
GCTGTCGTCCAAACCGTTGGCGTAGCAATAGAGCTGATCGCCCAGCTTGCCGAAACGCCTGCGCAGCAGCTCGGGGCTTGTGCAGGCCAGCTCGCCGATGGTGCGGATGCCCAGCTGCATCAGGCGCCGTTCGGTCTGGCGGCCCACAAAGAGCAGGCTGCCCACCGGCATGGGCCATACGACCTGCCGGTAATTATCCCGGCTGATGACGCTGACCACATCGGGCTTTTTGAGATCGCTGCCCAGCTTGGCGAAAACCTTGCACCAGCTGACGCCCACCGATACGGTGAGCCCGGTCTCGCGGGTGACGCGCTGCCGGATTTCATGGGCCAGCGCCACAGGGTCGCCGCCGAACAGGTGCAGGCTGCCGGTGACGTCAAGGTAGCTTTCGTCGATACCGAAGCGTTCAACCTGGCTGGTATACTGCTCGTAGATGGCGTTGAGCTTTTCGCAGTAGAAGCGGTAAAGCTCATGGCGCGGTGGGCACAGCACAAGGTTCGGGCATTTGCGGCGGGCCTGCCATATCGTTTCCGCCGTCCTGACGCCGTAGCTTTTGGCCAGCTCGTTTTTGGCCAGTATGATGCCCCTTCGCGCCTCGGGATTGCCGCAAACGGCCCTGGGCCCCTTTTTGTACTCCGGGTGGAAAAGCTCTTCCACGCTGGCTGAGAAAGAGTTGCAGTCGATATGGTAGATAACCCGGTCGCGGTTCATGGCGGGCTCCTCCCCAAAAGCTTAAGCGCATAGTCTATACGCGCCATATGCAAACATTTGTTCTAAAGATAGTATATTCGCGTTTTTCCGAAAAATCAACAGGTTTTAAGGGGAACTGTATAGGGCCGTTTAGTGCAGGCTGCAAGGCCATACGGGGAAGAAATAGAAAAAACCCCTGAACGCCGGAGTTTTGAGCGAGATGAGCAAGCTGGCTTGCCTTATTCGTTTACGATACCGGTGATCGTGATATTGAGGGCGGACATATCGTAAGCCAGGTTGATGTATTCGCTGGTGGGTTCACCGTCCGCGATGATGCGGACCTTGGGCCTTAATATGTTCTCCTGATAATTCTTGACCACAATGGCTTTCTGCCCGTTGCTCAGGTGGACATAGGTGCCCACCGGATACGGCGCGATTTTCCTGGTCAGCGCATCCACGATGCGGGGATCAAAATGCGTGTCATAGCCGCCCATGATGTATTCGATGGCATCGGAAGGCAGCATGCTCTTGCGGTAGGGCCTGTCGGATGTCAGCGCGTCGTAGACGTCGGCCACGCAGCAGACGCGCCCATACAGGTGGATATCGTCGCCTGAGAGGCCGGCAGGATACCCTTTGCCGCAGTACTGTTCGTGATGGTGCAGCGCTACGATACGGGCTTCCTCGGGGATTTCCATCTGGTCGGACAGGTAGCGGTAACCGAGCTCGCTGTGCGTCTTGATCTCTTCAAATTCCTCCGGCGTCAGGCGGGAAGGCTTGTTCAGTATTTCCTTTTTTATGAACATCTTGCCCGCGTCGTGCAGCAGCGCGCCCATCGTGAGGGCATACAGCTGCTTTTTGCCAAGACCCAGTACCGTGCCCATCACGACGGAGAGGACGGCCACATTCAGGCTGTGGCTGTATGTGTAGTCGTCGTAGGCGCGTATATCGATAATGTTGATCATAATGTCGCGGTTGGCCACCACTTCGTCCACAATGCTGTGTACGATACTCCTGATGGTGGGAATCCGCTTTCGGGCCTGATGAATGCGGTTGGTTTCGACGTTACGGAAAAACGCCTGCATCTCGGCCCGGGCTGCGTGTTTGAGCCGGGGGTCGATGACGTCTTGTATGTCGAGACCTTCGGAGATCTTGTCGTCGACGTAAACGCCCTGATATCCCAAAATCTCAAGTTTGTTGATCATGCTGCGAGTGAGTTCACGGCCCTTACGAAGCAGCACCCGGTTATGTGACGCGACTAGATCCGCACCTAATTTATCGCCTGGCTTAAGATGCTTGGTGGACACATATCTCATTTGCTAACAGATCCCACTCCCTGTACTCAGATAGGGTACGCTCCTCCGTTGTTTATTGTATAAACGCGTTGATGTCCAGAATAAGGCTGATGCTGCCGTCGCCCAATATGGTACCCCCCGCAAGCCGTTTGTTGCCTACCAGCGCCTTCAGAATATAGGGCGGGATCGGTTTGACAACGGTTTTCTGCTCGCCCACAAGCTCATCCACAAACAGGCAGTACACCTGTTCCTGCGCTTCTATCGTCACCAGTATGCCCTGTTCCAAATCCGTAATGGGCGTATCGATGCCGAACTCCTGGTGCAGGCGGATGATGGGATAACAGTTGCCGCGCAGCCAGATCATCTCCCGGCCGTCCGGATCGCAGAAGCAGTCGCCCTTCTGGGGCTTGAACGACTCCCTGATGGAAAGCAGCGGGATGATAAAGGGAGAGCCGCCCACAGACACCTGCATGCCGTCGATGATGGCCAGAGTCAGCGGTATCTGCATGACGACTGACATGCCCTTGCCCGGCGTGGAATCCACCGAGAGTGAGCCGCCGATATTTTCGATATTGCGCTTCACCACGTCCATGCCCACGCCGCGTCCCGAGAATTCCGTGACCTGTTCCTTGGTGGAAAAGCCCGGCGCGAACACCAGCGAATAAGCCTCCTTGTCGGTGACCTCGGCCCTGGGCTTTTTGATAAGACCCAAGGCGATGCCTTTGTCGATGAGCTTTTCCTTGTTGAGACCGCGGCCGTCGTCGCTAACCGTGATAAGCACGTCGCTGCCCGAATTGCGCGCTTCCAGGCGGATGGTGCCCACATGGTCTTTGCCGAGCTTGACCCGCTCTTCGGCCGTCTCCATCCCGTGGTCCATCGAGTTGCGGATAAGGTGCATCAGCGGATCGGAGAGGTTGTCCAGCACGTTCTTGTCCAGCTCGGTATCCTCGCCGATGATTTCCAGACGCGCCTTTTTGCCACCTTTGTTGGACATATCGCGCACTATGCGCTCCATCTTGTGGAACGTGGCGGACACCGGAACCATGCGGATGGACATCACGATATCCTGCAGCTCTTCTGTCAGTTTTTGCAGCTGGCGGGACGCCTTTTCAAAGCTCTCCAGCTTCAGTGCCATCACCTGCGGGTTCTTGGTGACCGTAGCTTCGGTGATAACGATTTCGCCCACGATATCCATCAGCGCATCGAGTTTCGAGAGTTTCACGCTGAGGTAGCTCTGCGCGGCTGTACTGGTGTTTTCTGCCGCCCTGCTCGCTGCAGACGCTGCAGACGCTGCTTCCTGGTCCGGCTGGACGTCAGTTTTTTTGCCGCCGAATACCCGGGCTTTCTCCTCAGGGCTGAGTTCCTCCACAGTCAGGCTTTGGATAAAGAATGTTTCCCGGATTTTTTTCGACAGGGCTTCCTGCGTTTCCATCGAAAGCATATAGACCGTAAAGCCGTTGGCGATGATTTCATCGTCGCTGTGATCGCTGAAAAGGTCCGCAGGCTCTGTGACGATGGCGGCGCACATGGGCTCTATGGATTTGACGAGCCCCAGCGCGCGAATGTTTTCCATTTTGCACTCAGGCTGGAAAATGACGTGCGCTTTATAAGCGGATTCCTCCCCGGTGAGTTCCTGACCACCCTCCAGTGTCACGTTTGGGACGGCCTGTTCGGCCGGCGGATCGGGCTTGCGGTTTGTCAGTATCTGCAGATAGCTCCGGACTTCGCGGATAATATCCGATACGTCGGCGTCCGGCATCCCGCCCGTCTGAATTTTGGAGATCTCCGCCTTGATGAGGTCCAGTGAATTGAACATGAGGTCAATGATCTTCTGGTGATCTTCCCGGCGCGACGAATGGCTGCGCAGGAAGTCGAACAGGTCCTCCAGCGCGTGCGAAAGGTTGGCGATGCTGTCGAAGTTCATCATCGCCGAAGAGCCTTTCACCGTATGGAGTATGCGGAAGATATCCGCAATATCCTCAGGGGAGAAAGTGGACTTCTTATCGCATTCCAGCAGCACGGACTCCAGCCTGTCCAAAAGCTGCATATTCTCAACCAGATATACTTCCAACAAAGAATCGTTCGCCATTACTATTCCCCTTCAACATCAAAATAGTTCTTGGTTGCTTACGGCGCGTCAGCCCAGGTTCTGCAGCGCGGAGAGGATGGTGTCCTCTTTGAACGGTTTGACGATAAAACCCTTGGCGCCCGCCAGAACGGCTTCCCGCACCATGCTTTCCTGGCCCATCGCAGACACCATGATCACATTGGCCGACGGGTCGAGAGCGAGTATTTCCTTCAAACTGGTCAGTCCGTCCATCTCCGGCATCGTGATATCCATAGTGACGATGTCGGGCTTTAATTCCTGATACTTTATGATTGCGGCCTTGCCGTTTTCGGCTTCGCCGACGATCTCGTAATTGTGCCGGCTCAGCATGTTTTTGATAGAAACCCTCATAAATGCTGCGTCATCCACAATCAGTACTCTTTTCATTTGCAGTCCTCCATTACACAAATCAGCAAATTATCAATAAACCAAAAATCATCATATTAATCGCAAAGATTTGGGGGCAACCGTCCGTACCTGCAATGTGCCGTCCTCACAGTTAAACTCAATGGATCGGCCGATAGTTCCCCCGGTATCCTGTGCGGCGACGGGTATGCGATGCGCCTGCAGCTGCGCAAGGCATACGTCCACATTTCTTTTGCCGATGTTCAGCATATCAGTCTGATAGCTGTTGTTGAACATATGGGCCCCGCCTGCCAGCTTGGCCTGCAGCATATGCCGCGACGCTCCCGCGCGGGTGACCAGCCGGATCATCTCCGGCACCGCCGTGTCCGCAAACTTGAACTTGTTGATCTCCGCCATACCTTGGGGCGCGCAGGGCAGCATGATGTGCACCATACCGCCTATCTTTGTAACCGGGTCAAAGAGTACCAACCCCACGCAGGACCCCAGCCCCAGCGTCACCAGCCTGTCGGGCGCTCTGGAGACGACCTGCTCGGCAATACCAATCGTCAGCGTCGCCATTACGATATCCCCATCTTTGTGAGCAGCGTCTGGTAAGACTCGATTTCCGGTATCAGGAAGAAATGGCCGTACAGGCATTGCCCCTGATCCGAAAACTGTGTCTCCAGAAAGAGCACGTGGTCTCCGTATTCGCCGTAGGCAGCTGCGAGGAGATTCATCACAGCGCCTGCCATATCGACCACCAGCTCAGGCACCGAGGCGTTGATGCGCAGCCCGGTTAGCTCGGAAATCGCGGTGATATACGAACCGATCAGTATATTGGCAACTTCGCGGAGAGCGGACACCTGCATCTCGCTGAACTCGCCGTCTTCGCTCACATTTTCTATCGGTTCACCGAGCAGTGTGCTGCCCAGCACACGCGCATCATTCAGGTCGAGCACCAACAGTATGAAGCCGCGCAGGTCGTCGGAAATACCCACGAGCAGCCCGACTACCACGTTTTCCGGCCCGTTCATGATGTGTGTGATCTCGTTGTAGCCGCAAAGCTGTGCGCGCGGCACGGAGATAGTGATCTGGCGGCCCGTCATCATGGACAGCGCTGTGGCGGCATGGCCGGCGCCGATATTCTCTATCTCCCGAAAAAAATCAAGCGTTGTCTGATTCACATTGTTGATGTCAAACATTTGCTACCCTTTGTTTTTTGACTTACTGATAAGATATATCGTGTATTTTTCACGGCTTTTAAACTTATTTTTTGCGAGCGGCATAAGCAGTGGGCAGTTATGGCCGTTTTCTCCCGGACGATGCGTGAACTGCCTAAAGATTAAGGCCCGGTATATCGATAATAAAGTTATCAAAAAAGCGAAGTGAAGGGCTGCGCCGCATAAGCTGCCGTATTCTCCTCCCGATCGCAGCGGGCAGCCCGGAGGGCAGCGCACACCACCATTGATTGCAATGGAAGGGGTATATTATGAAAACTGCAAGCGATGAGCTTTTGGAACAGCGCGAGGATACGCAGCAGGGCCGTTACCTCACGTTTTATCTTGGGGAAGAGATTTACGGTATCGAGATCGGATACGTTACCGAGATCATCGGCATGCATCCCATCACCAAAGTGCCCGAGGTGAAGGACTATATCAAGGGAATCATCAACCTGCGCGGGAAAATCATTCCCGTGATCGACATGCGGTTGAAATTCCGCAAGGAGCCCATCGAGTATGACGACAGGACCTGCATCATCGTGATTGATGTGGATAACATGACGATGGGATTGATCGTCGATAAAGTATCCGAGGTAATATCCATCGACGGCGAAAACATGGTGCCGCCTCCCAGCCACAAGAGCGGCATCAAGAACAAATACCTGCAAGGCATCGGCAAGGTGGACAGCGATGTGATACTGCTGCTGGACTGCAAGATGCTTTTTGATGAAGGCGAAGAGTAATAGCCGTGTTTTACACTCGTGTCCCGATTTCGGCAGGACGGGGCAGCAAGGAGGATTTAATGAAGAAAAAACGGTATTTATCCGTGGGTGCAAAGCTGACAGCGCTGAGCCTGTCGCTGCTGCTCCTGATGATGGCGGGAGCGTTCGCAGTGGTGATTTTACTGACCACACAGTTCAGCCTCGCCAATGCCAATGCGCAGATGGATGCATTGGCCAGGAGCAACGCCCAGGCAGTCGAGCTGGAACTCACTTCTGCTTTCGAGACGGCGCGCATGCTGGCGAACAGTATGCAGGGGTATGAGGACATCGCAAAAGAAAACCGGCGGGAAGTGTTCAACAGCATCATGAAGAACACCCTGGAGCGCAATGAAAAGCTGCTGGGCATCTGGTCCTGCTGGGAGAAAAACGCGCTGGACGGGCTGGACCTGGTGTACAGGGGAGCGGAAGGGTCGGACGCTACCGGCCGGTTCATACCCTACTGGGTCCGGTCGGGCGGTAAGGCGTCCTTGACTGCGCTGACAGACTATGACACATCGGATTACTATCTGATCGCGAAAAACACCGGCGCTGAAGCCATGCTGGAACCCTACAATTATGAAATTGACGGCAAACAGGTGTTGCTGACGAGCATATCTGTTCCCGTGAAGAATGCTTCCGGTCGCGTTGCGGGCGTGACGGGCGTGGACCTGGCCTTAAGCGACCTGCAAAAAATGCAGCTAAACATGGGAGATTTTAAGACCGGGACTGCGTTTCTGCTGACCAACGCCGGAAAAGTCGTGATGGGTCCGGACGCCAAATATCTGGGCAAGAGCATCGCGGAACTGGGTGTGAGTAACGCAGAGCAGGCCATGGCCGCGATCAAAAACGGCCAGGAATTCAAGTCCGAAGGGGACAAATCGGTGGTGAACGGCGCCGAAGTCAACAGCATCTATCTTCCGGTTATAATGGGGGATACCGCAACGCCGTGGTCGCTGTGCATCTCTGTGGAAACCAGTGAAATTATGGCGGCATCCCGCCAGATGACGCTGACGCTGATGCTGATTTTTGGCGGCATTCTGGTTGTGTGCGCGCTGTGCCTCATCATTACCACGCGCGTGATTGTGACAAAGCCTTTAAAGAGGACGGCGGAGTTTGCGAGAAAGCTGGCGGAAGGAGATCTGGACGCTCAGATAACCGTCAAGTCGATGGACGAGGTGGGCCAGCTGACCAGCGTGCTGGACAAGGATGTTCGTCAGGCGTTTAAAGAGGTTGTCAATGCGCGCGTCGTGTCGGAAAAACAGGAGAGGTATCAGAGGCAGCAGGTGGAGAAGCTGCTGATCAATCTGGAACGGATGGCGCGCGGCGAGCTGGTCTGCGATATGGAAGTGTCCGAGGCCGACCAGGACACGCAGGGAATCTATGATCTGTTCAGCCGCATCAGCGACAACCTGCACAAGAGCGTCAGCGCGATAAGAGCCTATATTGAAGAGATCGCACAGGTGCTCGGCGCGGTGGCGGAAGGAGACCTAACCGTAGGCATTACGGCGGAATACCTCGGCGATTTCGCCCGACTGAAGGATTCCATCAATATCATCATCGACTCTATGGGCGATATCATATCGGAGATAAATGCGGCTGCGGAACAGGTGATGGCGAGCTCTCGGCAGGTTTCGTCGGGCAACCAGGAGATATCTCAGGGCGCCACCGAACAGGCCAGTGCCATTGAGGAACTGCTTGCATCGATATCGCAGATCGCCGAGCAGGTCCGGCAGAACGCTTTGGATGCCAACGCGTCGGCCGATCTGGCGGAGAAAGCCATGAAAGCGGCGGACGAAGGCAACGAGCAGATGGCGGCCATGCTGAAGTCGATGGAGGAGATCAACGAATCGGCGGCCAACATCTCCAAGATTATCAAGGTAATCGACGACATCGCGTTCCAGACAAACATACTGGCGCTGAACGCGGCGGTGGAAGCCGCGCGGGCTGGCGTGCACGGCAAGGGCTTTGCTGTGGTGGCGGAAGAGGTGAGAAATCTGGCGGCACGCAGCGCGCAGGCTGCGAAAGAGACCACCGCACTGATAGAAAGCTCTATCGAGAGAGTGCAAGCGGGTACGGCCATCGCTGAGACGACTGCCGCCACGCTGAGCGACATCGTATCCGGGTCGCACAAGTCGCAGGAACTGCTGCACGGCATTGCGGCTGCTTCCAACGAGCAGGCCACCAGCATCGCGCATGTGAACCGGGGCATCGAGCAGCTGTCGCAGGTCGTTCAGACCAATTCCGCTGCGGCGGAGCAGGGCGCAGCTGCCAGCGAAGAGCTGTCCGGCCAGGCTGAGATGCTCAAGCGTCTGGTGGACCACTTTAAGCTTAAAGACGACCGCTCGGACGCGGGGGACTGTTTGGACAAACCGGCGCCTGTTGCCGGCATGCCGCTGCCGCTGCCGGAAGAGCCGGAGTGTGTAGAAGAGCGGACAAAAGCTGCTTTAGTGTTGGACGATCATGATTTCGGCAAATATTGAGGATGCGGCGCGTACCGCCGGGAATGACGACAAGGGGGCTGTGATGTTACAACTGAGTGACAACGATTTTACGCGCCTGACGGGCTTTCTGAAAGAGCGGTTTGGCATCAATCTCATCAAAAAGCGCACGCTGATCGAAAGCCGGCTCAACAATTATCTGGTGAGCAACGGTTTCGACAGCTACAAGACGTACCTGGACTATGCGCTGAGCGACAAGACGGGCGCCGAAGTCTCGCAGATGCTCAACTATCTGACAACCAACTATTCGTATTTTATGCGCGAATGGGAACACTTTAAGTTCCTTAAAGAGCACGTTCTGCCCGAGATGGCCCAAATCATTAAGAACAACGACTTGCGGACGTGGAGCGCCGGCTGCTCGACCGGTCAGGAGCCTTATACGCTGGCCATGGTGATCGGCGACTTTTTGTCGGAGAAAGGCCTGAAATGGGATGCGAAAGTGCTGGCGACGGATATCTCGATGAAAGCGCTGGACGTGGCTCGAAAGGGCATCTATGATGACGATGCGCTCAAAAACGTTCCGGCATACTGGAAGCTGCACTATTTTAGAAAGCTACCGGACGGGAAGTGGGAGGTTACCGAAGCTCTGAAAAAAGAGGTCATCATCAGGCGGCTTAACCTGATTGAGGGCGGGTTCCCTTTCAAGAAGCCGCTGCACATCATATTCTGCCGCAACGTGATGATCTATTTCAATGAGGAGACCAAGAAAAAGCTGGTTGAAAAGTTCTACCGCGCGCTGATACCCGGGGGCTACCTGTTTATCGGGCAATCTGAATCTATCGACCGGACAGACGGAAAGTTTAAGCTAATGATACCGTCCGTCTATAAAAAGGTGCAATGATGGAAAAGGATAAAAGGATCCGTGTGTTGGTCGT
>JAAXZP010000189.1 GCA_012719815.1 Christensenellaceae bacterium | reverse complement strand
TTTCGCCGAACTGACCGCTCTTTGATAAGCGCCCCGGATATCCGGCGTTCCGGTTCCCGGCGGCGGGTACCGCTTTTTCGGGGAACTGGGTTTCCTGACCGTTGCCGCGGATATGGCGGACGTGATGAGGATGAGAATAACGATCAAAAAGTATTCCATGGTGCATCAGTCCTGCGTATCCTTGGAATTCTTGGGATTGGCGGCTTCGGAGATGGAATCGCGCATGTTGGTGTCGGCGATAACATTCTTCATATTATAATAGTCCATCACGCCGAGGTTCCCTTTGCGGAAAGCTTCGGCCATGGCGAGCGGTATCTCCGCTTCGGCTTCCACCACCTTGGCGCGCATCTGCTGCACTGCGGCGAGCATTTCCTGCTCCAGCGCGACCGCCATGGCGCGGCGTTCCTCCGCCTTGGCCTGGGCAATTTTCTTGTCCGCCAGCGCCTGGTCGATCTGCAGCTGGGCGCCGACGTTGCGGCCGACGTCCACGTCCGCGATATCGATGGACAGTATCTCGAACGCCGTGCCCGCGTCCAGGCCTTTGGCGAGTACCGTCTTGGAGATAAGGTCGGGGTTTTCCAGTACTTCCTTGTGAGTCTGGGCGGAGCCCACGGTGGTGACGATGCCTTCGCCCACGCGCGCGATAACCGTTTCTTCGCCGGCGCCGCCCACCAGCCGGTCGATGTTGGTGCGCACGGTGACACGCGCCTTGGCTTTGAGCTCGATGCCGTCTTTGGCGATGGCCGCGACGATGGGCGTTTCGATCACCTTGGGGTTCACGCTCATCTTGACCGCGGTCAGCACGTCGCGGCCCGCGAGGTCGATGGCGGTGGCGCGCTTGAAATCGAGCGGTATGTCCGCTTTCTGCGCGGCGATCAGCGCGTCCACCACGCGGTCCACGTTGCCGCCCGCGAGGTAGTGCTGCTCCAGCATGTTGGTGGTTAAATCAATGCCCGCCTTGACGGCTTTGATGAGCGGGTTGACGATGAACGCCGGCGGTATTTTACGCAGCCGCATACCGATGAGCGATATGATTCTGAGCCTGACGCCCGAAGCACGCGCCGCAATCCACAGGCGGACCGGTACAAAGCTGAAAAACAATACGATAAGTATGAATGCGACGACGAGAATGGCGATGAGCAGCACGACATCTATGCCCATGACTTGTTCCTCCGTTATGTGATAATATTTATAATACTCAACTGCGGTGCGCTTTACGCATGGGCTCAATCAGCGGGCAAGCAGCGAAATGATATAGTAGAGCAGCATGACGAAGAGTATAAAGCCGCCGGTCAGCAGGCAGGTTATAAGCAGCCGCCGGTAGTCTGTTTTGACGTTTTTGGAAGCCTGCGCCTTTTCCAGCAGGCGTGCCTCGCATTTTTTGCAGAACTCTGCGGTATCCGCGTATTCGATGTGGCAGACGGGACAGTATTTCACTTGGTATCCTCCAGTTGTCTGACGATGATGCGGCTGCCCACCACGCGGTCTACCCTGACGCGGGAGCGGGCCGGGATGAACTCGCCTTCGGTGACGACGTCGTACTTGCGTCCGCTCAGCTCAGCCAGGCCGGCGGGCCGCAGCGGCGTTATGCTGATGCCGGTTTCGCCGACGAGGTGGGAATAATCGCTGCTGGACACGTAGCCATTTTCTTTGTCTTCCGCGTCTTTGAGGACCAGCGGCGTGCGGAACAAAAAGCCGCGGTGCAAACTTCGCCCGGCGATCAGCGCGAGCGCTATCACAATAGCGCTGAATGCGACCAGAAGGATGAGCGCTTCCAGCAGCGACCGGGCCTGAAACACGATGCACAAAACCAGCGCCACCAGGCCGAGACCGCCGAATATGCCGAAGCCGGGGACGAACAGCTCGATCAAAAGCAGCACCATGCCCACGGCGAACAGCACGACCGAAACGATATTGATGGTCTCAAAAAGCACCATGCGCCCTGCCCCCTTATAAATTTATTATTGTTGTTTTCTTCTATATATAATATACTATATCACATCCTCGCGCATATGCAAAAAAACTTCGTGATGCGCATTTTTTGCGGGCGGGCGCAAGCGCTGAATTGATAGTCCGCATCGCGCAAAAAAACAGAAAAAAACTCTTGCTTTTGGAAAACACTTATTATATAATTCTCACGTTGCGCTATTTTGCGC
>JAAXZP010000188.1 GCA_012719815.1 Christensenellaceae bacterium | reverse complement strand
ATCAGGCGGTGAACGATGCAGTGCGTGCAGCCCGGGCAGTAATGGAACGGTTCGTCCCGGATGAGTGCAGGTTTCTTGAATACGACAGCCACGTTACATCGCCTCCTTGATCGCGCTCAGCGCCTCAATAATCTGCCTGGGCGTGGGCACAAAGCCGCCGGTAATGCCCGTAAAGCTGACTGGGCGCCTGCCGTTTACCGCAAGCCGCACGTCTTCCACCATCTGGCCCGCGCTCATCTCCACCGCGAGGAACGCCTTGCATTTCTCCGCAGCTTCCGCAATCGCCCGGGACGGAAACGGCCACAGCGTGACGGGGCGGATAAGCCCGGCTTTGATGCCGATTTCCCGTGCCTTGATGATGGCGTTGCGGGCGACGCGCGAAACGGTGCCGTACGCCACGATGCAGATGTCCGCGTCGTCCATCATGAACGTATCCCAGCAGGTTTCGTTTTCCGTTATCTTGTTGTAGACTGCCTGCAGCCGATTGTTGACGGCCTGCATCTCTTCCGCTTCGATGTAGAGCGAGTTGATCACTGCGCGCGGCTTGGAGCAGTCGTAGCCGGTGGCCGCCCAGGTCTTGGGAGGCAGTTCGCGCTTTTTGGGCTGCCTGAACTCCACGGGCTCCATCATCTGGCCGATCATACCGTCGCCCAGTATCATCACCGGCACGCGGTAAAGGTCGGCGAGGTCAAACGCTTCCATCACGAGGTCCGCCGCTTCCTGCACGGAATTGGGAGCCAGCACGATGATACGGTAATCGCCGTGGCCGCCGCCCTTGACGGCCTGGAAATAGTCGCCCTGAGAGGGCAGTATGCCGCCGAGGCCCGGCCCGCTGCGCACCATGTTGACGATCACGCAGGGCAGCTCCGCGCACGCGATGTAGCTGATGCCTTCCTGCTTGAGGCTGATGCCCGGCGAGGAAGAGGATGTCATCACGCGAGCGCCCGCGCCCGCCGCGCCGTACACCATGTTGATGGCGGACACTTCGGACTCAGCCTGAAGGAACGTGCCGCCCACTTCCGGCATGCGCCGCGCCATGTATTCGGGTATCTGGTTCTGAGGCGTGATCGGGTACCCAAAAAAGAACCGGCATCCTGCCTGGATGGCCGCTTCCGCTATCGCCTCGTTACCTTTCATCAATACTCTTGCCATGTCTTCACCTTTAAACTTTCCAGCTTGATATCAGCCGGCTATTTTTCCACAGTCAGCACCAAATCAGGGCACATCCTGGCGCAGTTCGCACAGCCGATGCACAGCGACATGTCCGTGATCTCCACGGGGTTGTACCCTTTGGCGTTAATTGTTGTCTTGGAAAGCACGACGATTTTCTTGGGACATGCCGTTACGCACAGACCGCAGCCTTTGCACGCGTCCTGATTGATCGTTACCTTTGCCACAACCGTTTCCTCTCATGTCGTCTAAGAATACAAACTTAAGAATATCACAACTTTCTTTTTTAAGTCAACGCAACATGCGGCATATATCGCAAAAACCGGCAAAATTCACGGTATGTTCATTTCCGGCCGGGGCGGCCTGTGATACAATAATTAACATGCGCGGTTGACGCCTGTTTGCAGCGCACTATAATATTTTTGTGTGCCGGCGGCGGGCGCGTACGACGTGACTTTCCGCGGGTTTTGCGCGGCGTAAAACCCGCGGGGAATACCATCGCCGCGCGGGAAAAAAGCGGTCTTAGTCCGAAGCGCCTTTCGGTTGCCTTGCAGGTGGGCGGGTGGTAAAATAAAACGAAGGCGCGGCTATGGCCGGCCAAAGATAAGGGGATTTCAATGGGATTTATTAAAGACTTAATCGGCGGCAGCAACGAGAGCAAGCTGAGGAAGCTGCGCAGGATTGCCGACGCCGTGGTGAGCCTGGAAGACGAATACCGTCGCCTTTCCGACAGCGCGCTTCAGGCCAAAACGGCGGAGTTTCGGCAGCGTTTCCAGAACGGCGAAAGCCTTGACGACCTTTTGCCCGAGGTGTTCGCGCAGGTGCGCGAGGCTTCGGACAGGGTGCTGGGCATGCGCCATTTCTACGTGCAGATTTTGGGCGGCATTGTGCTGCATCAGGGCCGCATCGCCGAGATGAAGACGGGCGAAGGCAAAACGCTGGCCGCCACGCTGGCCGTGTGCTTAAACGCGCTTACCGGCAGGGGCGTGCACGTGGTCACCGTCAACGACTACCTCGCCAAGAGAGACGCGGAGTGGATGGGCAAGATTTATACCTTCCTCGGGTATACGGTGGGCCTTATTATCCATGACATCCCGACGGAGCAGCGCCGTAAAAACTACGCCTGCGACATCGTCTACGGCACCAACAACGAGTTCGGTTTCGACTACCTGCGCGACAACATGGTGATCCATAAGGACCGCATGGTGCAGCGCGAGCTCTACTATGCCATAGTGGACGAGGTGGACAGCATCCTCATCGACGAGGCGAGAACGCCGCTCATCATATCCGGTCCGGCTGAGAAGAGTACCGACATGTACGCCAGGATGGACCATTTTGTGAAAACGTTGACGCTGGGGGAAGACTTCACCATCGACGAGAAGCTCAAGGCGGTCAACCTCACGGAGCAGGGCATCGCCAAGGCTGAGCGGGCGTTCGGCGTGGAAAACCTTTCGGATGTGGAGAACACCGAGCTCAACCACCACATCAATCAGGCGCTTAAGGCCAACTACATTATGAAGCGCGATATCGACTACGTCGTCAAGGACGGCCAGGTGATTATCGTGGACGAGTTCACCGGCCGCCTGATGATGGGCCGGCGCTATTCCGAAGGCCTGCACCAGGCCATCGAGGCGAAGGAGCGCGTGAAGGTGGAGCGCGAAACACGGACGCTCGCCACCATCACGTTCCAGAACTACTTCCGCATGTACGAAAAGCTGGCCGGCATGACGGGCACGGCCAAGACGGAAGAGGACGAGTTCCAGGGCATATACGGCCTGGACGTCGTGGAGATTCCCACCAACAAGCCCATGATCCGCGTGGACATGAACGACGTGATTTACGCCACCGAGGCGGGCAAGTTCCGCGCGGTGGTGGAGGAGATACGCCGTGTGCATGAGACGGGCAGGCCAGTGCTGGTGGGCACGGTGTCCGTGGAAAAATCCGAGCGGCTGTCCGCCATGCTGACGCGCGCGGGCATCAGGCACAACGTGCTAAACGCCAAGAACCACGAGAAGGAAGCAATGATCGTCGCGCAGGCGGGTAAAAAGGGCGCCGTCACCATCGCGACCAACATGGCGGGCCGCGGTACCGACATTATTCTCGGCGGCAATCCGGACTACGCGGCGCGCGCGGACATGCGCGTCGAAGGGTACAGTGAGGAGCTGATTGAGGCGGCCATCGGTCACGCGCCTACCGACGCCGAGGAGGTATTAAAGGCGCGCAAGCGCTACGCCGAGCTGCTTGAGATGCACAAGAAAGCCATGCAGCCCGAGCACGACGAAGTCGTCGCATTGGGCGGCCTGCACATCATAGGCACAGAACGCCACGAATCCCGCCGCATTGACAACCAGCTCCGCGGCCGCAGCGGCCGCCAGGGCGACCCCGGCTCGTCGGTATTCTTCATATCGCTGGAGGACGACCTGATGCGCCTGTTCGGCGGCGAGCGCATACAGGGGCTGATGACGTCCGTCAGCAAGGACGACGACATGCCGCTGGCGTTCGGCCTGCTGACCAAGCAGATCGAAGCGGCGCAGAAGCGCATCGAGGCGCGCAACTATGAGATCAGAAAGAACGTGCTGCAGTACGACGACGTGATGAACAAGCAGCGCGAAATCATCTATTCGCAGCGCCGCCAGGTGCTGATGGGCGAGGACGTTTACGATCACATCATGAACATGCTGGACTCGCTGATCGACGAGATCGTGCCTGTCTATTGCCCGGACGGCGTGTATCCCGAGGAATGGGATATTTCCGGCATGACGGATTATTTCCGCAGGATATTCCTGCCCCGGGATATGAAGCTGTTTAAGGAGGAAGAAATAGAAGGGCTGACGCAGCAGGAAGTGAAGGACCGCGTCCGCGAAACTGCCCGCGAGCTATACCGCCTCAAGGAGAAGGAAATAGAGGAAGGCGGGCAGAACATGCGCGAGATCGAGCGGATACTGCTGCTGCGCGCGGTGGACACCAAATGGATGGCGCACATTGACGCCATGGACCAGCTCCGGCAGGGCATCGGGCTGCGCGCTTACGGGCAGCGCGATCCCATCGTGGAGTACCGCCGCGAGGGCTTTGACATGTTCGAAGAGATGGTCCGCGGCATACAGGAAGACACACTGACCATGCTGTTCCACGTTAAGCTGACCACAAAGCCGATGCAGCGCGAGGCGCCGCGCATCGTGGAAGCGCCCAAAAAGGCGGTGGATTCCAGCGGCCACAAGCTGGGAAGAAACGCGCCGTGCCCGTGCGGCAGCGGCAAAAAATACAAGAATTGCTGCGGTAAGGCGCAGCAGTAAGGGAGTTTATGCTGCAGATTGACGACGCCAAACAGAAATTAAACGAAATACGCGCACTGCTGAGCGAAGCCAAAAACGCGCTGGGGCTGGAGGCGCTGCGCGAGGAACTGGCCCAGCTTCAGGCCAAAATGGAAGAGCCGGGCTTCTGGGACAACGTGGCGGAAGCCCACAAGGTGAACAAAAGAATAAAGCCCATCGAAGATAAGCTGAATCAGTTCGACCGCATCTCCAAGCGGATAGAAGACGCGGTGGTGCTGATCGAGCTGCTGGAGGAAGAAGGGGACGAGGATATGGCCGAGGAGCTGACGGCCGAGCTCGCTTCCCTTAAAAAGGACGTAGCCGAACTGCGCCTGAAAGCCCTGCTGCGCGGGGAGTACGACTCAAACGGCGCGATACTCTCGCTGCACGCCGGCGCGGGCGGCACTGAGGCGCAGGACTGGGTGGAGATGCTGTACCGCATGTACACGCGCTGGTGCGAGCGCAAGAAATATACCGTGAAGGTGCTGGACTACCTCGCGGGCGACGAGGCGGGCATCAAGAGCGTCACGTTCCAGGTGACAGGGCTGAATGCCTACGGCTACCTGAAAGCGGAGAAAGGCGTGCACCGGCTTGTGCGCATCTCGCCGTTCGACGCGTCCGCGCGGCGGCACACCTCGTTCGCGTCGCTGGACGTGATGCCCGACCTGGAGGACGACGATACCGACATCGAGATAAACAGCGACGAGATCCGCGTAGATACCTACCGTTCTTCCGGCGCGGGCGGGCAGCACGTCAACAAAACCGAGTCCGCCATCCGTATCACGCACCTGCCCACAGGCATTGTGGTGCAGTGCCAGAACGAGCGCTCGCAGATACAGAACCGCGAGACGGCGATGCGCATGCTCAAAGCCAAGCTCCTTGAGCGGCGCGAGCAGGAGAGAATGAAAGAGCTGCAGGAGCTCAAAGGCGAGATGAAAAAGATCGAATGGGGCAGCCAGATCCGCTCGTACGTGTTCCACCCGTACAGCCTGGTGAAAGACCACCGGACAGGCGAGGAGACGGGCAACGTGGAAGCGGTGATGGACGGCGAGATCGACAACTTTATCAACGCCTATCTTGCGATGTCCTGATGTATAAAGCGGTTATATTCTTTTTCAGCGGAACGGGCAGCACCTGGTGGGTGGCTGACCGCATCCAAAAACAGCTGGACGCCCGCGGCATCAATGCGGACATTGTGCCGATGGACAGCGTGGACCCCAAAAAAGCCGACTGGTGGATCAAGTCGGCTGATTTGGTGCTGTTCGGCTGGCCGGTGTACGACGGCGACATGCCCGCGCCCGTCAAGGCTTTCGTGGACAGCCTTCTGGTGGTGGAGAAGGGCAAGCACATCCATACGTTCTGCACAGCCACAGGCTTTTCCGCCGACGGCGCAGTCCGGTACCGCCGCCGGTTTGCCGCCAAGGGCCTCATCATCGACAGCGCCGCGCACTTTAAGCTGCCGTTTCGGCGGTATTCGCTGCACCCGCGCCGCCGCCAGCCCGGCGAGAAAGCGCTGCAGCGCATTTTCGCCGCGTGCGAAGCCAGTGTGGACGGCTATATCAAAACGCTGTTGGAAGGCAAGGCCCGCGTGCGCGGACGCCGCCTTGCGTGGCTGGGCGCGCTACAGCGCCTGCCTTATCGCCTGTTTAAGAAACGGCGGCAGAACCGCCTCTCTGTAGACGAAGCGCGCTGCGCGCACTGCGGCGCCTGCGCCCAGCTGTGTCCGGCGGGCAACATTCGTTTTGAGACAATTCCGCACTTTCTGGGGCGCTGCGTCCAGTGCCTCAGATGCTACGCGTTCTGCCCGGCCTGTGCCATCAGGCTGGGTAAGCGCTCTCGCGGCGCCGGCCGGCCGTATGCGCTGCCCGACAAGCGCTTAAAGCCCCACATGCTCATCAAATAACCCTGTCTTAAACCTCATCGTATGACACGTATACATAGCTCCGGCTGTGCATATATTCTATTGTGCACTTCAGAAAAGGAGCTATTGTCATGTACATTGAGGAATCCATCGAAAGACCTGTCAGCAAAGCGCCGCACAAAGTCGTCATCGACTCGCGGACCAAGGTGGTGGTGACGGCGGTGGAGGACGTGGACAGCTTCAACGAAAACGAGGTGATACTGCTGTCCAACCACGGCTTTATCACCATCACGGGGGAGGACCTGCACATCAGCAAGCTGAGCCTGGAGGACGGTCAGCTGGTGGTGGACGGCAAAATCCAGAGCATCGACTATGCGGACCATGAGGAGGAGCGCGCCAAGCGCGGCGTGTTCTCGCGGGTGTTCAAGTAGGAGAGGCCATGGAAACGACAGCGCCGCAGGTCTACATATTCCTGATCACCGTGTACGGCGGCCTGCTCGTGGGCGTGGCCTACGACATCTACCGGCTCATCCGGCGCATCGTCAATAGGGGCCGCTGGCTGACGATAGTGCTCGACGTACTGTTTATCATCACGCTGGGCATTATCGTGTTTGCGGTGTTGTATATCGCGAGTTCCGGAGAGCTGCGCCTGTTTATCTTCCTGGGCCTCGCGCTGGGCTTTGCGCTTTATATGGCAGGCCTGTCGATGTTTTTCCGTTTCCTGGGCGGCAAGATCAGGCAGCGGCTCCGTGCCGCGCGCAAAAAAGACGACCATATTTCCGGAAACAGGCAGGATATCTCATAGGCAGTGTCGAATACCATACGGTACTGTTTCATGGGGTCTTGCGCTGCGTATATATAGGACAAGCGGCGCAGTTGAAGCGAAAAGCTGTAACTTTTCGTGTGTTTTGTGAGGGGTCATGAAAAAGCGAACAATTAAACTCCGTTTCAAGCTCATTATATTGGCCTGTTTCCGCCTCTATACGGGTTTTGCGATCTACACGCAGCAGGTCAACATCGGCAAGCTGATGGCGGAGCAGGAGGCGCTGGTCCAGCAGTACGAGCAGATCCAGACGGCTCTCAACCGGCTGCAGCACAGGAGTGACTATATGGACACCCGGCAGTACGTGGAGGACACGGCACATGAGAAGCTGGGGCTTGTGTATGCCGATGAGCTGGTATTCGAGACAGGCGGCGCGGAAAAGCAGGATTAGGCCGCCGAAACGATGGGAAGCGTCGGGCACGGCGCTTTTTTGTATGCTGTCTTTTTTGTATGTTATAATCTTATTCGACAACATAAAGCGGGGGTATTGATGCGGTACGCGGTAGTGGACATCGGGACAAACTCGGCGCGGCTGATGATCGCGCATGTTGAAGACGGCAGGATAGTGGCGGACTACAAGACGCTGCGGCTCATCCGCGTGGGCGAGGGCATGGTGGACCGGCGCGTCATCGTGCCGGCGGCGATGGAGCGCACGCGACAGGCGCTGCGCGAGTTTCTGGCCATCAGCCGGGAATACGGCGCGGCAGAGCGCTTTATGTGCTTTGCGACCAGCGCCGTCCGGGACGCGGAGAACCGCGACGAGTTCACGGATTACATCCGCCGTGAATGCGGCGTGGATATAGATATCATATCGGGCGATAACGAGGCGATACTCGGCTTTGCCGGCAGCGTGGGCGGCTTTGGCGGCATGTTCGACATCGGCGGCGGCAGCACCGAGGTGATGACGGGCACTCTGCATAAGCCTTTGTTTCGGCACAGCTTCAATGTCGGCACCGTCCGGCTGCTGCAGATGTTCCCCTCCGCGGACGAGGCGGACCCCAGGGCTTTCGAGTGCGCCCGCGCCCATATCCGCAGCACCTTCAGTGGTATTCCCGCGCCGGAGGGGTTTACCTACACCGGTATCGGCGGAACGGCCACGGCGCTTGCGGCGCTGGACCTTGAGCTGACGGAATACGACGCTGAGCGCGTGCACGGGTATGTGCTCAGCCTGGAAACGGTGAAACGGCTGGAGGCCATGCTGATGAGCAAAACAAAGCGGCAGCGCGAGCAGATCGCCGGGCTGCCGGAGAAAAAGGCGGATGTGATCGTGTTCGGCGCGATGCTCTGCCGCGAGTTCATGGAACTGGCGGGAGCCGACCGCATCGTGGTGAGCGACTGCGACAACCTGGAAGGCTATCTCAGCCTGAAGCTGAATCTTGTTCCGGACGCTGCTGCAACGCCTTCTGGTATTCAGTGACCTTTTCGCGGGTCAGCGTATACCTGTAGGCGAAAATAAGCGCCACCGTGAAGCAGATAAGGAATCCTGCCGGCAGTATCAGCCCGAGCTTCAGATAGACGCTCGGCTCCTGCACGATGGAGGAATCGAATTTGATGACATCAAGCAGCGCGCCCACGAAGAACACCGCGAGCGACTGGGATATCTTATACAGGAATGTGGCGCAGCCGTAGAACACGCCTTCCTTGCGCGAGCCGGATTCATACGCGTCCTTGTCGATGGTGTCGGAAATCATCGAATAAGGCAGGGCAATGCTGCCGCCCATCGAAAAACCGATCAGCACTGCCAGCGGCATCACCGTGAGGTAATGGTCCGCAATCCATGCGCTGGCAAACACGCAGACCACGAACAGCACCGACACCGCAATGTTGATCCAAAGGCACGCGATCAGCGCCCGGCGTTTGTCGTATCTGTTGGCGAACAGCACCCAGGCGGGCTGGGCGATCAGCGCCGTGACAAACAGCACGCCGAACACCAGCGCGATCTGGCTGTTGGTGAAGCCGAACGTATAGGTGAACACATGCACGCCGACCGCGCTGACAATGCCCATCGCCGAGTTGATGAACAGCAGCGCCAGGCTGATATTGCGAAAGTCGGACAGCTTCATGGCTTCGGCGATTTCCCTGAACAGTCCGATGACGGGGTTGCGCTTCACCTTGGGCGGGGTGTAGATAAGGCGGTGCCTGTACGTGAGCGCCAGGCAGACTCCCGCGCACACCAGCGTCAGTATGGAGACGGTGAGGCCCAGCGCCGCATAGGCTGCGGGATTCAGCTGCCCGTTGGGGTAAGCGCCAGTCGGGCGGAAGAACAGCGCCATGCCCAGCACGGAAGGGAACAAAAAGCCCAGGAAGAAGAACGCCGTGCGGTACGACTGCACCGCGTTGCGCTCGTTGTAGTCGCTGGAAAGCTCCGCGCCCAGCGCGAGATACGGCGTGGTGTAGACGGTGGAAAATGTCTTGAACAGCATCAGCAGAGCGGCCACCCACACCACCTTGACGGTGTCCGCCTCGCCGCCGCGCAACTGCGGGTCCACGCGCCATATCAGGAAATTGACCAAAGCAAACCCGATTGCGCCAATGAATATGTAGAACAGGCGGCGTCCGAACAGTATTTTGCGGCTGGTGTGGTCGGATATGTAGCCCATGCCGGGGTCCGTCACTGCGTCCCAGATGGTGCTGGCGGACATCATTGCGCCGGCCGCAGCGCCCGATATCCCCAGTACGGCGGTGCAGTAAAACAGGAAGAAGCTGGACAGCAGCTGGAACGGCACCGCGTAGCCCAGCGTGCCGATGCCGTAGCCCAGTTTCACGCCGAAGGGTATTTTTTTGGTGACATCCGATGCTGCCTGCCCGCAGTGATGCTTTTTCATTCTATTGAAATCCTTTTCTTTGCCTGTTCCAGAACGCACTGCCATTTGTATGCGGATACATACGGGTTTTCAAAGCCGATGCGGTAGTCGGCGTTCTGGTATTGAAACTCCAGATGGCTTTTGAAATAGACGTTGATGCCGGTAATGCCGGCGAGGTCGAAGCCGTAGCGGCCGATGATGAGCTGCCGGCGCGTCAGCATTGCCTTGCCGCTGTCGATGCGCCTGAAAGGCTCGGTGCGCGACGGGGCGCACAGCAGTATGCCGCCCTCGTCGGCCATGATTCGCGGGATATGAGGGGTTTCGTCCAGCATCTCCGCGATACGCCGATGCTGCCAGGCGTTGATGCCGTCCATGCTGTCCGCGGGCAGCGGCGCGCCGTCCGAATGGAGAAAGCCGTAAACGTCCAGCGTAAAGCGCGCCCTGCAGGCGGTGCAGTGCGCTTCGTCGTCCGCCGAGACGACGGAGCCCAGTGCGCTGCACACGGGGCAGAGGAACATCAGCCGCTCGATACCGCGGCACAGCGCGCGGCCGCGGAAGGGAATGCGGGCGCTGCGCTGCCAGTCGGATTCGTTGTGCGCCAATGCCGCCGTCACCCGGCGCTCGATTTCCTCCGGGCTGAGGTGCGCGCCGCTTTCAATCACTGTTTCCAGATGCACTTCCACGCGGCCCCGGCGCTTGCGGTCCGCCCAGCGCGGCTCCGAAAGATAACCGCCTCGGATGTTGGCCGCCACCACGGGGATGTTCAACCTGCCGATGAGCCGGAATGTCGCCGGCGTGAGGGGGCCGGTCACGCCGTCCCAGCTGCGCCCGCCTTCGGGGAATATGCCCACGATGCCGCCGCGCTCAACGGCATTCATGATGCCGCGTATCGCGGCGATGTCGTTCGTGGACTTGCGCTTGGGTATATAATCTACCAGTTTGAGCAGGCCGCCGAGCAGCTTGTTTTTGAACACCCCTTCCGTCACCACAAAATGGATGGGGCGCAGGAAAAAGCACTGCAAAAAGGGTCCGTCCAGGTTGTTGGTGTGATTCCCCAATAAAAAAAATGGGCCTTTGGCGGGGAGCGTCGTGCGCACGATGAACCGGAGCCGGTAGCGCAGCCTCAAGTAAAGGCCGAACGTGCCCTGATACAGGTACAGCAGCGAATATTTCGCCAGCGCTTTTAAGAACCTTTTGAGTATCCCGGTATTTTTCAATTTGACTCCCGAATCGTTTTGCAGCCGTCGGCTGCTGTTTGCTCTGTTATAGAATATATCATGGAAGAGCCCCGCGCAATGAAAACTTATTGGGCCGTATCCGCGCAAACAAATAAGGGCACGAACAATATTCGTGTCCTTATTGTGACCATATCTGGCAAGATGGATTCGGCTTATTTGCTGAACGCGTCCTTGAAAGCCTTGCCGGGTTTGAAAGCGGGCGCAGTGGAAGCCGGGATATCAATCTGAGCGCCGGTGGCCGGGTTGATACCCTTCCGGGCCGCTCTCTGACGGAGTTCAAAAGAACCAAAACCGGTCCACTGAACCTTGTCGCCGGCAGCAAGCGTACTGCTGATCACATCGACCAACGCGGACAGGCAAGCATCGGTATCCTTCTTGGAAAGCTGAGCTTTTTCGGCTACTGCTGCCACCAATTCTGTTTTGTTCATTTAAAATTCCTCCTGTATTCATGTATTTGAGTTTTGTGGGCGTTGATTTGACTTTCAGGCCCTCTCAAAACTAAACTCGGCATTTAATTCTGTACTAAACTCGGCATTTAATTCTGTTTGGCCACTTCCGCCGCCTTGGCCTCGTCCCAGAGGGCGTCCAGCACGTCCAGGCCACAGGTGCGCATGTCCACGTTGCGCTCGGCCGCCAGCCTTTCGACCAGCGAAAACCGCTCGATGAACTTGTCCGTGGCCTTTTGCAGCGCCGTCTCCGGCTCGACTCCGTAAAGCCGCACCACGTTGACGGCGGCAAACAGCAGATCTCCGCATTCGTCAGCAAGCTCGGCGGGGCTTTGGGCGTTTGCCACCTCGTCAATCTCTTCCCGGAGCTTGTCCACCGCCTGCGCGGCCTCGGTGAAATCGAAGCCTACATGGGCAGCTTTGTGCTGCACCTTGCCGCTGCGCATCAGCGCCGGCATACTGCGGGGGATGTTCTTCAGCACATCCGTCTGCGTCTGCTGACCGCGCTCTTCCATCTTGATCTGCTCCCAGTTGCTGAGCACCGCATCCGGCGTATCCGCAACGACGTCGCCGAATATATGGGGGTGGCGCGCGATCATCTTGCGGCATATCGCGGTGGTGACGTCGCTGATGGTGAATTCGCCCTGCTGCTGCGCGATGCGCGCGTGGAACACCACCTGCAGCATCACGTCGCCCAGCTCATCGGCCAAAGCGTCCATGTCGCCCGCGTCGATCGCGTCCAGCACCTCGTATCCTTCTTCGATCAGGTAGCGCTTTAAGCTCTCGTGCGTCTGCTCCTTGTCCCACGGGCAGCCGTGCCGCGACCTGAGGCGCGCCATAACATCCAGCAGATCCGCGAATGTGAAGCGCTTCTTGCGCGCCAGGGCGCAGGGAGCAATTACCACGCTAGTATAATAACCGTACGAAGCCGCGCCGTCAAGCTGACAAAGCAAAATGTTTTCACATTTGCCGCTGCGGGTATCCACCAGTAGCACCGGGTATTCGTCGTCATACCAGGACATGAGGCGCAGCTTTAAGTCCGAAGCTTTTAAAGCGCTGTCTATTTCGTTGAT
>JAAXZP010000023.1 GCA_012719815.1 Christensenellaceae bacterium | reverse complement strand
GATCAGCATGGGCAGGCAGCCGGCCAAAGGCTTTATGCCCTCGGCTTTATACAGCTCCTGCTGCTTTTTCTGCAGCTGCTGCGGGTTGTTGGCATAGCGCTTTTGCAGCGACTGCAGCTTGGGCTGAATCATCTGGACCTTGCGCGCGCTGCTCTTTTGCCTCAAATCCAGCGGCAGAATGACAAGGCGCACCAGCACCGTGAGTATCAGTATTGCGCCGGAATAGTCGTGAACGAAGCTGTAAACCCACCTCAGCAGCAGAAGAAAGAAGTCAGAGATGAAGTTATTGCTTAAAAAACTCAAAGCTTTAAATCCTCCGTCATCGTTTGGCAGCCTCAAGGAACGGGATCATACCCGCCCTTGCAGAAAGGGTTGCACCTAAGCACGCGCCATATGGACAGCCGCAGCCCTTTAAGGGCGCCATACCGCTCAATAGCCTGCACAGCGTACTCGGAACACGAAGGCGTGAACCGGCAGGCCTGCGGCAGATAGGGGGAAATAGCCAGCTTATAAAACCGGATCAGTGAAATCAACGCGCGCTTCATGACGACTTGTCCATTAGCCCCGCCTTTTTGAGCAGCTTGCTGATCGAAGCAACAATCTCCGCATACGTCATGTCTTTGGCGGTTTCCTTTGGCGAAAACACCAGCAGGCAGTTTTTTGAAACCCCGTCCAGCATCCCAAAAAAAGCTTCCTTCATCCGCCTCTTCAGCCTGTTGCGCTGCACGCTGTTGCCCAGCTTCCGCGATACGGAAAAGCCTACCTTCAAATGAGGCGTTTTGGTGACGACATACACAAGCACCATATGGCTATCCGAAACGGACCGCCCTCTTCTGTACACATATCTGAACTCTTTGTTGCGCCTCAGCGAATATTCTCGCCTCAATGATCTTACCTATCCATGCGGCAAAAAAAGCCGGGGAAGCCGGCATCAAGCTCTTTATGCGGAAAGCACCTTTCTTCCCTTGGCTCTTCTGCGCTTCAACACATTCCGGCCAGCCTTGGTCTTCATTCTCTTTCTGAATCCGTGCTCTTTCTGGCGCTGCCTCTTTTTCGGCTGAAACGTTCTTTTCATCGTTGCAGTTCTCTCTTTCCTGTATTAAGCCAAATATTTTAAGCCACAATCGGCCCTGTCTCGATAATAAGACGGATATATTATATTGAAGTCCCCCCCTGATGTCAACCACAATGATTTACCGGACTTTGGCTGACAAAAATTTGCGCTCATTCCAGCCTCCAGAAAATCCACCCCGCCAGCACCGCCTGCACTGCGAGCGCAGCGGGCACCAGCACGGAGAACTTCGGCTTTCTGGTTTTGTGCGAAAAAACCAGCATCGCCAGGTATACGCCCGCCGCGCCAAAAAGCAGCGCCCACGCAATCAGCGTTTTCTCGGGCACGCGCCTTTTTTTCAGCCTGGCTGCCCGTTTGTCAGCCGCGCACCGGGCAAAGCCCGCGATATTCACCACCAGCAGGACCGCCGCGGCAATCACCGACCCTTCAGGCATATTATCCTCCCTGACTGTTTATTTTATCCATTTCCGCTGCGCCCGACAACTGACATTGTTTTGATTTTTATTTCTGATAAGTATATAATCATGCTAAATAGTTAAACCCATCATGACCAAACAGACAAGGAGAAGCGCCCGATATCGGCGCTGCGGCAACCGACATGCAGACATCCAAACTGTTGCAACGGCTCTCATCCGGCATATTCACCGAGCTCGCCAAAGAAAAGGCGGCTCTGCGCGCAGCCGGAGTGGACGTGATCGACCTGGGCGTGGGCACGCCCAACATCCCGCCCGCTCATGCCATCAAGCAGACCATCGCCGAGGAAGCGATGAAAGACGCCAGCTATGTCTACGCCATCGGGGACCTGCCCGAGCTCACCGAAGCGGCGTCAGCGTGGTACAAGCGGCGGTACGGCGTCACGCTGGACCCCGCTGCCGAGATATGCTCGGTGCTGGGCACTCAGGAAGGGCTGGCGCACTGCTGCCTGCCCATCATCGACCCCGGCGACACCGTGATACTGCAGGACCCCTGCTACCCCGCGTTTTTCGTGGGCGCGGCTCTGGCCCATGCCGAGGTGTTCCGCGTCCCGCAGCGGCCCGAAAAAGGGTTCATCATCGACTTCGCCGACATACCGGCGGACGTGGCCCGGCGCGCCAGGCTGATGATCGTGTCGTATCCCAACAACCCCACCACAGCAGTGGCGCCGCCGTCTTTCTACGCCGACCTGGTCGCATTCGCCAAAGATAACGATATTTTTGTGATCCACGACAACGCTTACAGCGAGCTCACGTTCGACGGCCTGCGCGTGGGCAGCTTTCTCGCGCACAAAGGAGCAAAGGATATCGGCGCGGAGTTCAACTCCCTGTCCAAAACGTACGGCTACGCGGGCGCGCGGCTCGGCTTCTGCCTGGGCAACGCCGACTATATCGCGGCATTAAAGCAGGTCAAATCCAATACCGACTACGGCGTGTTCCTGCCGGTGCAGCGGGGCGGCATCCGCGCGCTGATGTGCGACGATTCCGTCATCCGCGCCACCGCCGCCGAGTATGAGCAGCGCCGCGACATACTGATTCGCGCGTTCGCCGATGTTGGCTGGGCCATCACGCCGCCCAAAGCCACGATGTTCGTCTGGGCCAAAACGCCGGACGCCTGGCCGGACGATGTGGAATTCGCCAAAATGCTGATGCGCAAAGCGGGCGTCATCGTGGTGCCGGGCAGCGCTTTCGGCGACCTGGGCAAAGGCTACGTGCGCATCGCGCTCGTGCAGGACAAAGAGCGCATCGAGGAAGCCGCGCGCCGCATCGGCGCCTGCCTGTAAGCCAAGTCTGCCCCATCTTAATTGGCTGTTTTAACGCCACGGTTGAAAAATACTCTTCGAAGGTCAAACGATGCAATACTATGTTGTCGATGCGTTCACGGACAGGCTTTTTTCCGGCAACCCCGCGGGCGTCTGCCTGCTTGAGACTTGGCCGGACGACGCCGTGATGCAAAGCATCGCGATGGAAAACAACCTCTCGGAAACGGCTTTTCTGGTGCGCGAGAGCAGCGGCGCGGACGGCCTGCGCTGGTTCACGCCGGAAACGGAGATAGACCTGTGCGGCCACGCCACGCTCGCCAGCGCTTATGTGCTGATGAACGAAGTGCATGCCGTATCCGGCACGGTGGAGTTCCACACCAAAAGCGGCACGCTGACCGTCTCACAAAGCGACGATGTGTTTACCATGGACTTTCCCAGCCGCCCGCCCGTTCCCTGCGAGGTCCCGCCCGGGCTGGAGCAGGCTTTGGGCCCGCCCGTGCTGGAAACGCACGCCTCGCGGGACCTTCTGGTGCTGCTGGAAAGTGAAGACGCCATAAGGAGCCTTCGCCCCGACTTTTCGCAGCTGAAGCAGCATAAAGACGCATTTGCCATCATCGTCACCGCCAGGGGTACGGATTGCGACTTTGTATCGCGCTTCTTCGCGCCGGGCGCCGGCATTCCGGAAGACCCGGTCACCGGCTCGTCCCATTCCACGCTCATCCCGTTCTGGCACACGCAGCTCGGCAGAAATCAGATGACCGCCCGGCAGCTTTCCGCCCGCGGCGGCACGCTGATGTGCGAATACTGCGGCGACCGCGTCAAAATCGGCGGCACCGCCGTCTGCTATCTGCGCGGCGTGATCAACCTGTAATAAAAAAAAGTTAAGAGAAATCCGGTCAGATTTTAAATGACCAGAAACCGTCAGGCACAGATTTCCATGCGAATTTCCTCATATTTTTTTCTTTGCCGCAAACAATAAAGGCGTAGAGTTCACAGCAAAATCAAGCCGGAACCGGTGCGTTCAGCGGGCTCCGAAAGCAAGCGCCCGCAAAACAAGAGACAGCAAGGTAATGACATACGCGGACGTTCGCACAGGAGCCCCATGAGGGTCTAGTGAATAACGGCAGCGATACCGGCTTATCGCTTGTGCCAAAGCATAGGCGGAGTTTTCCGCAGCTCCTCAGTATGAGCGCACACGGTATAAAGCTGTGAACTCGAATCAAAAAGCGGCGGCGCGGGGCTAATGGCCTTAGTGCCGCCGTATGTTTTTCGCGCTATTTGCTCATGGCTTCCAGCCGCGCGATGCTTTCCTTGTTGCCCGATATTATCAGCGTATCGTTCTTTTCTATGATATCCGCGCCGTGCGGCGAGCTGTTTATTTCCTTGTTCCTCTTGATCGCAATCACGTTCACACCGTATTTCTTGCGCAGGTCCAGCTCGAGCAGGCTCTTGTTCTCCCACTCGGGCAGGGCGGAAATATCCACAATCCGAAGGCCCCCCGCTATCTCGATGTAGTCCAGAATATTGGAATTCGCGAGGTTGTGCGCCACGCGCAGCCCCATATCGCGCTCGGGGAACACCACGCGGTCCGCGCCGGTCTTATAGAGCACCTTGCCGTGCAGCTCGCTTATCGCCTTGGCCAGCACAAAACCCACGCCCAGCTCCTTGCACAGCATCGTCACCAGTATGCTGGCCTGGATATCGATGCCGATGGCCACCACGGCCACGTCAAAGTTGCGGATGCCCAGCGCAATCAGCGCCTTTTCATCCGTCGCGTCCGCCTGCACGGCGTGCGTCACGTACGGGGCAATCTCGGCCACCAGCGCTTCGTCGTTGTCCACGGCCAGCACTTCCTGGCCCAGGCTGGCGAGCCCCCTTGCCACGCTCTGCCCAAAACGTCCCATACCGATCACGGCAAACTGTTTTTTGGCCATTTATCCCACCATAAACCTTTCTTCCGGATAACGGATACCGGAGGTCTTTTGCCCTGCATGGCTGGTCAGCGCGATCACCAGCGGCATCAGCCCGACGCGGCCCACAAACATCACCACCATCAATACGATCCGGCTGGCGGCGCTCAGATGCGGCGTGATGCCGGCGGACAGTCCCGCCGTGCCGAATGCGGCCACCACCTCATATATGATGTTCTCCGAGGGGAACAGACCGCCGCGTCAGCTCTCAATCTCCATCAGCGCCATGGAGGCCGCCTTCACAAGCACAAAACCGGTCAGCGCCACCACAATCGCGCGCTGCACCGTACCGGGAGACACCCTCCTGTCGCGCAGCGTGATGTCCCGACGGCCCAAACTGCCGGAGAACGCGTACAGCGCCACAACCGCCGCCGTCGTCGTTTTGATTCCGCCGCCGGTGCTCGCGGGCGACGCGCCGATGAACATCAGCAGTATCATAGCAAATTTGGTGACAGGCAGCAAAGCCCCCTGACTGATCGTGCTGAAACCGCCCGTCCGGGGCGTCAGCGCCTGAAAAAAACCGTTCAGCGCCGCCTCTCCCGCGCCCATGGCGCCCAGCGTTTTGTCATTTCCCAGTTCTGCCGCGTATACCGCGATCAGCCCCAGCACCGTTAGCACCAGATTGGCCGCCAGCACCAGCCTGGTATACCGAGAAAGCCCCCTGCGTTCGCGGATGCGGCTTATGCTGAATATGTAGGTAATCGCCCAGAAACCCAGCCCGCCAAGAAACACCAGCGCTATCAGCGTCAGCAGCACCAAAGGATCGGAGGCAAACGGCGCCATGCTGCAGTACGGCGAAAACTCCCTGCCCATCAGATCAAACCCCGCGCTGCTGAACGCGGAAACAGCGTGGAACACGCTGTAATATACGCCTTTCAGCCCGAACATGGGCACAAAGCGGATGGCCAGCAGCAGCACGCCGGCGAGTTCGGCGATCAGCGTCACTCGAATCACCTTCAATACCAGCTTGACCATACCGGAAAGGTCAAATTCGTTCCACATCTCCCGGATGATCATGCGCTCGCTCAACGTGATGCGCTTGCCGGCCAGAAAATACACCATCGTGGTCACCGTCATCAGCCCCAGCGCCCCCACCTGGAACAGCACGAGCAGCACGATCTGCCCGAACAGCGAAAACGTCGTCCCCGTG
>JAAXZP010000187.1 GCA_012719815.1 Christensenellaceae bacterium | reverse complement strand
GGGTATGGGGTGAGAAAAATAACCCGCATTTTAATAGAAGAAGGCATTAAAACTAAGAACGGCGGGTTGTGGTGCCCCAGGACCGTAAGCGGCATATTAAGCAACGAGCTTTATATCGGGAAACTGGTATCGCATAAGACAACAACGACCTCTTATTTGGACCGTAAACGCAATAGGGTACCGGAAGACAGTAGTATTGTATTCACGCGTCCCGAATATGCCATCATTTCGGAGGATATGTTCAGGAAAGCACAGCAGCTTCTGGCCGAACGTAAAGAACAATACAGGCGTACAGGCATGCGAGTAAGCTCACAAAATAATTTTAGTTCCGTTCTTCAATGTGAATGCTGCGGACGCGCGTTTACCCGTCTTTACCATATGGATAGGGAAGGACATCGCAGATGGGGTTGCAGTAAGAGGAATATGGGCGGAAAAGCGGCATGCCCTAATGCGACCAGGATTCGTGAAGATGAATTGGTGGCTGAGATAAAGCGGTATTTCAGCGAGGTTCTGAAAGACCGCGACAGCCTGATTAAAGCTATTTCCGCTGAGCTGCAGAAAGCAGCGCATCTGGGTACTTCCACGAGCGAGAAAGCACAAATTCAGGCCGAGCTCGCCTCTCTAAAAAGGCAGTTCAGGAAACAGGAGGAGAAGTTTGACGCAGACCTCATAACGATGAGCGAACTGAAAGAAAGGGTCAGGCCGATACGCAAAAGGATGAATGACCTTGAAGCACGCCTGGAGGCGATTGAAAACAGCCCCAGGGATGAGAACTATATTAAGAACATTGTACAGAACATATATGCCGGGATTGAAGAACTGCTCAACCTGTCTGAATGGAGCAATGCTCAGGTGAAACGGGTCATTGAGAAGATTACCGTTAATGTAAAAGGCGAGGTTACTGTCTACCTGAAGCCTCTTGGCAGGCTTGGCCTTGAATCACCGGTCAATATTGGGGTGCGGGAAAAAGCCGATATTAACGGTACAGAAACTCAAAATAACAGCGACCCGGAAACAAATGCTTTGAACGAAAATGCCGGTAATGTACGGTATATTAATTTTGCCCAAAAATCACATAATAGGTTATCCCAGCCCGCGCAGCCCACACCTTGCGGCTTTGCACAGTTTCGAGGCACGCGGAACAGTGCAAAGCCGGTAAACTGGCGGAAAACCGCAGGTTTTTCGCCAAACTAAGTCGCAGGGTTTTATGATGCAGGGAACAACGGCCTTTGCTATCCCGCCAGCAGGGCCGCGATGTCTTCCGCTATTTCGTCATACGTGCTGATGCCGGTATGGCAGCCCACGAGGTCGGCGATATCGGCGCAGAACTCCAGCACCTCGTTGCGCGTGATGTCGTGCCAAAGCGGCATGAGCGACTGCTTGCCGGAAAGCGGGCGCACGGCGAGACCGCCGACGCCGCCCGTCACCCAGCCCTGCATGACAAACGGCCGGGAAATCACCGCCACGCCGAACCGGCTGCTGCCCATGCCGGCATTCACTTTTTTGTGGGCGCTGTCTCCCTTGACCAGCTCAAAATCGTCGTAGTTTACCTTCAGGCCCTTTTTCCGCCGCGCAAACGCGAACGCGCGCACAACTGCCTTGTCTTCCGGCACGTGCAGTATGAACACGTCGTTGGAGCGCTTTTCTCCCCTGCCCAGCACCAGCGACGGAACCGCAGCCAGCAAA
Source organism: Christensenellaceae bacterium (assembly GCA_012719815.1). Classification (GTDB taxonomy): domain Bacteria; phylum Bacillota; class Clostridia; order Christensenellales; family SZUA-584; genus SZUA-584. Next base: position 1,670 of record JAAXZP010000187.1, on the reverse strand, counting down.
GAGGATTTTACGGGCTGCACCTCGTCATCAGACAGCTGCGCACCGGCCAAAACGCGCACGCTCGAGCGGATAACGCCGGGTCGCCCGTCCAGGTCAAGCACCACATGCCAGCGCCCGCGCTGCGGGATGACGATACGGTACGGCGAAACCGTCACCAGACCGCCGATAAACATATGGCGGCGGCCCGCCCGGTATTCCTGATAGCTTGCGTGATCCATGATGCGAACGTACGCCGCGTTGCCCAGTGTCACCTCAACGACGCGCCCTGCTTCTATTTGGCCAAGATCATAATGCTGATGCTGCAATGTGCCCTCCGCGTCCATGCCAAAATAAAGCCATATCCATACAGCCAAATCTTTTATCGGTAGAATGGCGGTTTCTCTTCAGTGCCGCCCGCTATAAAATTTCCCATAAAAAATAAGGCGCAGATTTCGCGCCTTATATAAACATTGTTAGAGCGGCAGGTTGGTGTAGAGCGTGATCGTCGTGCCGTACGGCACCTTGGTTCCGGCAGGTACTGACTGGCTGATCACAACATTGGGAGAACGGGTACTATCATTCGCCTCCGCTGGCACAAACACAAGATTGAATTTTTTCAGATACCCGGCAGGGTCCGCTTTGATTGCAGGCTCATCGGCATTCGTCGCCGTGAAGTCGGGTACAGTGAGCAATTCTGCCGGCGCGGGCGAATACTTCAACACAATCTTGGTTCCCTCGGTCACTTCCTTCCCCGGGGTCAGGTCCTGATACCAGATAGCGCCCGGCAGCACGCCGCTTTTAGCCTCCGCCTTGAACACCGGCACCAGCTTCAGCTCTTCGCACCGGGCTATCGCCTGCTCGCGCGTGAACGCCACGCTGTAATCCGCATAAGCTCCGGAAACGAAATCGGGCACATACAATACCTGGCCTTTGGAAACCGTGACAGAGATCGTCTTCTTCACGCCCACCGTCGTGTTGGACGGGTCCTGATAGATGATCGTGCCGGCAGGCTGGCTGCTGTTGGTTTCCGTCGCGGAGATCGTGATGCGCGCGCCCTTGCTGTTGAGGTCCAGCGCCCACGATTCAATGGCGTCGCGCGTCTGCCCCACAAAGGACGGCACCACGATCTTGTTGCCCAGCGAATAATGCAGCTCCAGAAAATCGCCCTTCTCGTAAACCGTTCCCGCCGGTATGCTCTGCGAAATGAACGCGCCTTCCGCCGAGCCGGAGTACTTCTCGATGACCGTCACCGGTATGCCAAGGCCGGAAGCCACGGACAGCGCCGTCTCTTTGGTATAATCCGAAAAATCGGGGATCTCGATCTTCTTGCCCTTGGACGCCACCAGCCGGATCTCGGTGCCGCGCGGCACCTTCTCCTTCTCCTTCACGCTGGACGAGATGATGGAGCCTTCGGGAATATAGTCGTCGTACTGTTCGGTGACGGAAAGCACAAGGCCGTTGTCGTTGGCAAACGCGTAGCACTCGGCCAGCGTCATCGTCTTGAAGTCGGGAATTTCCACCATTTCCACCGAGGTATCGATGCCCTTGGACACGATTACATACACGGGCGTGTCGCGGCGCACCTCGTTGCCCACCACGGTGTTGTCGTTGATCTCGTAGCGGATCACCTTGCCCGCAGGCACAGTATTGCTGAACTCCGTGGTGATGCGCACTTTGGTCATGTGGTTCGC
>JAAXZP010000186.1 GCA_012719815.1 Christensenellaceae bacterium | reverse complement strand
TCTCTGGGCTGCCGCCGAAAATAACAATGAGCGCGCCAAAATTGCGCTGGAAGTGTTCTGCTATAACGTGAAGAAGTACATCGGCGCCTATGCGGCTGCGATGGGCGGGCTCGATGGAATCGTATTTTCGGGAGGCATCGGCGAGAACGACGCACGTGTTCGCAAGCTGTGTACGGAAGGCCTGGAATTCCTCGGCGCGAAGCTCGATCCTGAGCGCAACAAGGGGCGCGGCAAAGAGATGCGCATGTCCACCGACGATTCCAGGGTGGAGATTTGGTGCGTGGCCACCAACGAAGAATTCGAGATCGCACAGGAAACGTACGAGCTCTGCTGCAAATAAGCCGCGGGCAAACAGACCGTGGACAAAACGGCGTGCAGAGTATATAATATATCAACCGAAGAGGACCTCCGCTTAAGCGGTGCCGCGCGGCAGGGACTTTCCGACGTGACTGCAATCGGGAAGGCGTGGTTTTAAGATGGGGAACAGCCTCTTTGCGTGACGAATATTTTACGCGAGTGCCCAGGAAAAGTCCTGGGAATGTGGGTGGCACCGCGGGCTTTGATATGCTCGTCCCTGTCTTAACTGATAGGGACGTTTTGTTTTAGCTGGCGGCGGTAATCAATAAACGATGAGGTGAACAGATGCTGACGAAAGCGCCCAAGGGCATGAAAGACGTACTGCCCGGGGAGAGTGCCAGGTGGCAATACGTGGAAGCCGCGGCGCGCGAGGTGTGCGCGCTGTTCGGATACCGCGAGATACGCACGCCGGTGGTGGAACACACCGAGCTGTTTCTGCGCGGCGTGGGCGGCACCACGGACATCGTGCAGAAAGAGATGTACACGTTTGAGGACAAGGGCGGCCGCAGCATAACGCTCAAGCCGGAAGGCACGGCCGGCGTGGTGCGCGCTCTGGTGGAACACAGCCTGTACGCCGAAGCGCTGCCGCTCAAGATGTATTACCTCAACTGCCCGGTGTTCCGTTACGAGAACACGCAGAAAGGCCGCCTGCGCGAGCATCACCAGTTCGGCATCGAGGCTTTCGGGGCGCCCGGGCCGTCCATCGACGCGGAGGTCATCTCCGTGGCGCTGACGCTGCTCAAAAAGCTGGGCGTCAGCAATCTCGCGCTCAACATCAACAGCATCGGCTGCAAGCAGTGCCGCCCGGCCTACAACGCGGCGCTGAGGGAATACCTCAAGGCCAACGAGAGCCGGCTGTGCGCCACCTGCCGCGAGCGCATGGTGACCAACCCGCTGCGTGTTCTGGACTGCAAGGAAGAGCGCTGCCAGGGCATCGTGGCGGGCGCGCCCAAGATGTTGGACCGGCTGTGCGGCGAGTGCGCGGCGCACTTTGAAGGATTGAAGCAGCGGCTGGAAAGCGCGGGCATCGCGTATTCGGTGAACCCGATGATCGTGCGCGGGCTGGACTACTACACCAAGACGGTGTTCGAGATCATCTCCACCGATATCGGCGCGCAGGGCACGGTGTGCGGCGGTGGCCGCTACGACGGCCTTGTGGAAGAGCTGGGCGGGCCGTCTCTGCCGGGCGTGGGCTTCGGCCTGGGGCTGGAGAGGCTGCTGCTGGTGCTGGAGTCGCTGGGCATCGAGCTTCCTGCGCCGGGTCAGTGTGACGTATACGTATGCGCGCTGGGCGATAAGGCGGCGGTGGAGAGTTTCCGCATCGCCGGCGGGCTGCGCGGCGCGGGGTTAAAGGCCGAGTGCGACCACATGGGCAGAAGCCTCAAGGCGCAGCTGAAATACGCCTCCAAAATCGGCGCGCGCTACGCCGTCATCATCGGGGACAACGAGCTGGAAAGCGACACGGCCGTGGTGCGCGATATGGCAAAGAGCGAAGAAAATACGGTTCCGGTGGCAAAACTGCATCAATTTATAAAGGATGGCTTACAATGAGCGAGTTTTTACAGGGATGGAAGAGGACTGATTACTGCACCAACTTTACGCTGGACGACGTCGGCAGGGAAGTCACGCTGATGGGCTGGGTGCAGACGCGGCGCGACTTTGGCGCGCTGGTATTTGTGGACCTGCGTGACCGCAGCGGCATCATGCAGGTGGTGTTCGATGAATCGGTGCTGGAGGGCGATTTCAACCGCGTGAACGCGCTGCGCAGCGAATACGTCATCGCCGTGCGCGGCAAGATCGTCAGGCGCGATCCCGAAACGGTGAACGAGAAGCTGCCCACCGGCCTCATCGAGCTCAAGGCGCGCGAGCTCAAGGTATTAAGCAAGGCGCAGACGCCGCCTTTCGAAATCGAGGACGATACCGCGGTGCGCGAGGAACTGCGGCTCAAATACCGCTATCTCGACCTGCGGCGCCCCACGATGCAGCGCAACATCATGATGCGCAGCCGCATCTCCGCCGCCGCGCGGGATTATCTGGTGAAAAACGGCTTCCTCGATATCGAGACGCCGATGCTCACCAAGAGCACGCCCGAAGGCGCGCGCGACTATTTGGTGCCGTCGCGCATCCATCCGGGCAGCTTCTATGCGCTGCCGCAGTCGCCGCAGACTTTAAAGCAGATACTCATGATATCGGGTTTTGACCGCTACTTCCAGATCGTCAAATGCTTCCGCGACGAGGATTTGCGCGCCGACCGCCAGCCCGAGTTCACGCAGATCGATATCGAGATGTCGTTCGTGGACGTGGACGACGTGCTGACGGTGGAGGATGGCCTGATTGCGCACATATTCAAGCAGGTGCTGGACGTGGACATCCCGCTGCCGCTGCGCCGCCTGCCGTACAGAGAGGCGATGGACCGTTTCGGCTCCGACAAGCCGGACACCCGCTTCGGCCTTGAGCTTGTCAACGTGAGCGATATCGTGGCCAACACCGGTTTCCAGGTGTTCTCGTCCGTCGTGAAAAACGGCGGCAGCGTCCGCGCGATCAACGCCAAGGGCTGCGTGGACAAGTTCGCCCGCCGCGAGATCGACTCTTTGGTGGATTTCGTGAAGATATACGGCGCCAAGGGCATGGCGTGGATATCGATGAAGGAAGAAGGCATGCAGTCGCCCATCACCAAGTTCTTCACGGACGAGGAACTGGATGCGCTGCTTAAGCGCGTGGGCGCGGAGACCGGCGACATCATATTCTTCGTGGGCGACAAGGACAAAATCGTCTACGTTTCGCTGGGCGCGCTGCGCTTAAAGCTCGCCAAAAAGCTGGGGCTCAGCGACGAGAGCAAATGGGATCTTCTGTGGGTGGTGGACTTCCCACAGTTCGAATACGACGAGGAAGAGAAGCGCTACGTGGCGATGCATCACCCGTTCACCTGCCCCAAGGACGAGGACGTGGACAAACTGGAGAGCGACCCTGGCAGCGTGTACGCCAAAGCCTACGACATGGTGCTGAACGGCAACGAAATTGGCGGCGGCAGCATCCGTATCCATTCCGCCGAGCTGCAGGAGCGGATGCTGAAAGCAATCGGGCATACTAAGGAAGAGGCGTGGGAGAACTTCGGCTTCCTGATGGAAGCGCTGAAATACGGCGCGCCGCCGCACGGCGGGCTGGCGTTCGGCCTGGACAGGCTGGCCATGCTGCTACTCGGCTGCCAGTCCATACGCGACGTCATCGCGTTCCCCAAGGTGCAGAACGCGTCCTGCCTGATGACCAACGCGCCGTCGCCCGTATCGCCCAAACAGCTGCGCGAGCTGGGAATCAGGATTGTGGAAGGATAAGACATGGAACAGATGCAGGAGCTGGGGCAGGTCGTGGATGTCCGGGGCGGCACGGCGTATGTGAAGTTCACGCGGACTTCGGCATGCGGGCGCTGCCAGGCCTGCGGCATGCTGGCTTCGCAGAACGAAATCGTCATCGAAGTGCCCAACGAGCTGGGCGCTTCGGTGGGCGACATGGTGGCGGTGTCCATACGCTCCAAAAAGGCCCTGGGCGCGTCCGCGCTGGCCTATGCGTTCCCGCTGGTTATGCTGATTATCGGTGTGGCTTTGGGCTGGCTGCTGGGCTCGGCGTGGGGCGTTTTCGCCGAGCCGCAGATGCCGGCGGCCCTGTTCGGCCTTGGGTTTGCGGCGCTTTCTTTTGTACTGTTAAAAATCGCCGCGCCGTTGTATAATAAAAAAGTCAGCAACGTCTATAAGATGGTGGACAAAGATAAGTTTTAAGGAGAGTGCAGATGTCTTCCAAAGCCATACAGATAACGAATCTCACCTTTGACGAAAAGGTATCCAGCAGCAGCCGCCCGGTGCTGGTGGATTTCTGGGCGGAATGGTGCGCGCCGTGCCGCATGCTTTCGCCGACGATCGACCAGATTGCGGAGGATTACGACGGCAAGGTGACTGTGGGTAAGATCAACATCGACGAGGAGCCGGAGCTGGCCCAGCGCTTTGGCGTGATGAGC
>JAAXZP010000022.1 GCA_012719815.1 Christensenellaceae bacterium | reverse complement strand
CTGCTGCTCCACCCTGTTCAATATCGCGTCGCCATCAGAATAGTACTCGTCGCGCTCGAAGAACACCGAATCCAATACCGGGAATCCGAAGCCCTTGAACGCCGCCTTCATCACGATCTTATCCATGCCGACGGCGGAGCCCACAACGCCCGCGCTGGAATACGGTATGTCGGACAGCTCGAACACGCCCTGCAACGTACCGTCCTCGCCGTGCAGGCCGTGCATGGCGGGTATCGCCACGTCGATGGTGCAGATGGGACGCTGCTTTTTGCCGTATTCATACAGCGCAGGGTCTGCCGCGCAGGACAAAAACACGCGCTTTATGCCCTTAGTCTTTGGGTCAAACTTCTGGAAGTAGCCCACATTCATCAGCTTCTCGCCGGTATACCATTTGCCGTCCCGGTCGATGTATATCGGAATGACGTTGTATTTGCTGGTATCGACGCTGTGCATCAGCTGGGTGGCCGTGATGATGGAAATGTCGTGCTCCACCGTCCGACCGCCGAAAATGACCGCTAAATTCTTCTTCATTGCGCTTAACCCCCAAAGTTATTCGTTGTAGTTGTCCGGAAGGTCGTTTTCAAATATGACCACATCTCCCGGTTTGGCCAGTTTCCAAAGCGCTTCCGTCGCCTCGCTCAAAGATTTAAACACGTGTATCGCGCCCTCGCTGAAGCCAGATTCCACCAGCCCCTCGTAGATAGGCTTCGTATGTCTGGGCCCTACAAGAAGGACAATGTCCGCGACGCCTGCCATCACCCGGCCAAACGCGCGGTTTTCCTCCGCTTCGCGCTCACCCAGCTCCACAAGGCCCGGCGTCACCACAATCTTGCGCCCTTCGAACGCGGCCAGCACCTCCATCGCGGCGCGCACGCCTGACGGGTTCGCGTTGAACGCGTCGTCGATCACCGTGACGCCCCCCGCGGTGGGCAGAAGCTGCAGGCGATGTTCCCCCGGCTGCAGTTTGCGGATGCCGAGGCGTATCTGAGCGGGCGTCAGGCCCAGACAGTGCGCCACGCACGCACAGCCCACGATATTGGCGATATTGTGCTTGCCCAGAAGCCGCGTTTCACAGGCGATGCGCTCCTCGCCGATCACCAGATCGAACCGGCTGCCGAAGCTGCCGCAGCGGATGTTCTCCGCCCGCGCCGACACAGCCCCGTCGTAATCCACGCCGAACAGGTATTTCTCGATAGCCGTTTTTTCATACAGTTCACGGCATATTTCATTGTCCGCCGGGAAAAAGGCGCAGCCGTCTTCCGGCAGGCTTTCAATCAGTTCATATTTCGTTTTGGCAATGTTCTCAATAGTACCGAACGTCTCCAGGTGCTGCGGCCCTACGGATGTCATCAGGCCGTATTTGGGATGCACCAGCTCGCACAGCTCGCGGATGTCGCCCACATGCCGCGCGCCCATCTCCGCGATGAACACTTCATGCAAGCTTTTGAGCTGCTCGCGTATCACCCGCGTCAGGCCCATCGGCGTGTTGTAGCTGGACGGCGGCACCAGTACGTTATATTTTTCTGACAGTATCGTGCCCAAAATAAATTTGCAGCTCGTCTTGCCGTAGCTGCCCGTGATGCCGATGCGGATAAGGTCTTCGCGCTCGGCCAGTATACGCCGCGCGTCGTTTTTGTACCAGCGCTGAACCGCCTTCTCCACCGGGGAAACCAGCATATTCGCCGCAAGCACGCCCCCAGCCGCCAGCAGCATCAGCAGGAAACGCGGCAGGCCGGACAGCACCGTGCCTTCCAGCACAAAGGCATCCAGCGTCCACAGCACGCCGCAGACCGCCGCGTAAACCAGCGCGATGGCCGCGAACAGGCGCTTCGCGCGGCTCGTCATCACCAGCGGCTTCTTGGCGTTCTTCACGCGGGACCGTTTCGCGTAGACCAGCATCGCGGCGATATAGGCAAGGGACAACACTGCTGACGCAATCGCGCGCCCCGCTGTTCGCGCGGGAAATATCAGATTCGCAACCAGCGCGAGCAGCAGCCCGGCTGCCGATACGACAACCGGAAAGCGGAAAACGTGAGCGCTGTTGTTTTTGACCCAGCGGCGAAAGCCACGGTTCTTGTAACTCTCCAGCTGGAGCATGTGCACCGGATGCGCCGAAGCCATCGTCATGCCGACGGCAGCCAGAACATACAGCGCAATTTGGATGTATGTCAAAAACGGCATGCGTTATCCTCCAAAGAATGTTCTCACGACTGTGATGTACCGTCCGAAACAGTCGAGGAACGAATAATGTCCCGCCCCCGGGAACACCACCAGCCCCGCGTCGGGAATCAGCTTTTCCATAATCTTTGCATACGCAAGCGGCGTATCCGTATCGTTCTCGCCCCAGATGAGCAGCGAAGGGCTCTTGATATTGGGCAGGTATTTTTTAAGGTCCAGGTTGACGACGCGCACGAACACGCGGCGCATGCCTTCTGGCAGCGCGCGGTAATCCGCCGAGCCGGCGTTTTTCACGCGCTCGTCCACGTCGATGCCCAAAGCGAGCAGCGCGCGCTTAAATACGCGGCCACGGCTTATGCGCCTGGCCAGTTTGTACGAGTACGTGCGGATATAGTATTTCAGCGTGCGCGGCTTGCGTATGCCCGCAGCGTCCGTAAACACGATTTTATCCACCAGCTCCGGGTGCTGCGCCGCCAGCAGTATCGTTACGCGGCCGCCAAACGAATGGCAGATGATATGCGTTTTGGCGATGCCCAGACGCTCAAGAAACAGCCGGGTAATCCGGGTGTATTCCGGCACGCCGAAGGTATCGGGCGGTGCGCTGCTTTTGCCGAAGCCGGGGAAATCCAGCGCGGTTATGCGGTAGCGGTCTTTCAGCGCGTCAATAATGGGGCGCATCGTCTCAATGCTTGCACCCCATCCGTGCAGTACCAATACGTCTTTGCCCGCGCCGTGCTGCTCATAATTTAGTTTGATGCCGTCTATCTCGATTTCCATACTCACTTCATGGCTATGCTTAATAAAAAAGATTATACATTCAAACGCGTATTCAGACAAGGCGCGGGTTTTAGGCAGCCAGAACTAAGACTTGCGCCACCACATGATCAGCGCGTCTTCATCGATATAGTATTCCGGCCGGATAGCCACCTCTGTAAAGCCCAGCCGTTTATAGAGCCTGATAGCCGTCCTGTTGGACATGCGCACCTCCAGCGTATAAGCCTCAAGGTTGGTATACGCCATCATGGTGCGCAGCAGGGTCTCGCCAATGCCCTGGCCCCGATAATCCGGAGCCACCGCCACATTCATGATGTGCCCTTCGTTAAGAATGACGTGAACGCCGCAGAAGCCCACAACCTTACCGTCGTGTTCCGCGACGAAATAGTAAGCGCTGTCGTTTGAGCAGATGTCCGACTGAAGGGATTCCAGCGACCAGGGCGTTTTGAAGCTCATGGTCTCGATATCGTATATCGCCGGCACATCCGCAGGTTCCGCCAGGCGGTATTTCATTTGGCGCCCCGCTGTTTTTCTGCGTAGACCCGCTCGGCCTGCGTCTCGCGCAGGTAGAAGGGTTCCAGCGAGTAGACGTCCTGCCTCTCACCCGACTCGTACATGTCAAAGGCGCAAAGGCCGACCGAGCCGGCGCGCTGCAGCGCAATGCCCGGATGCGCCACCGTAAAGCTCGGACACGCGGAGCAGATCTTCTCCCGGTATTTCAGCGCCGCATCGCCAAGGAAAAGCACGCGCTTACCGTCCAGTTCGGCCAGAAGATTTTTTAGCGGCATGGCGCGGTAATGCGACTTCAGAGAGCCATCTTCATACGTGGCGGTGTAGACTTCCTCGCGCCGCGCGTCGATGATCGGGCAGACAAGCGCGTCAAAGCCCGCCGCGTTCCTCGCAAGCGCGTCCAGCGTATTGACGCCTAGCGTGGGCCGATGCGACGCGTGCGCCAGCCCCTTGATAAAGCCCACGCCGATGCGCAGCCCGGTGAACGAGCCGGGCCCGATTGCGCAGGCAAAAAGGTCGATATCCTCAGCGGTCAGTTCCGCGTATTTCAGGCACTGGTCCACCATTACGCCCAGCGTTTCCGAGTGCGTGCGCCGGCCGTCCATGTACACTTCCGAAAGCAGGCGATTGTCCGCCAGCACCGCCGCCGTACACACGCCGCCTGACGTGTCAATTGAGAGAATATTCATCTGAATCCTCTTTATAGCTGATTTCGATAATGCGCTCGTCGTCTCCCGAGCCGTCGATATGGACGCAAATATCCGGGTGCAGGCTGGGCGCGTGACCCGCCCACTCCACGACGCAGACGCAGTCGCCGCCGATATAGTCGTTAAAACCGATGTGCTCCAGCTCCGCTTCTTCCTCAATGCGGTAAAGATCGAAATGGCACAGCGGCAGCGCCGCCTGGTATAGCCGCATCAGCGTGAACGTGGGGCTGGTGACTTCCTCGGTGATGCCCATGCCTTGCGCGATGCCTTTGGCGAACACCGTCTTGCCCGCGCCGAGCCCACCGTAAAGACCGACAACGTCGCCCGCTTTCAGGCGCTCGCCCAGGCGCCGTCCCAGTTCCATCGTCTCCTCAACGCTGGCTGCCACATGCTTCGTATACAAAGCGTTTATCTCCTTAAAGCAGCACAATTTCTCAACATTCCGGCTGCTTATGAAGTATACCCGAAAACCGCATACAAATCAATAATATGGGTATTAGCGAATATGGGTATTAGCGCACTATCTGTATTTGTGAAGCAGCGGCGACAGCGGCTTGTAGAGTATTCCCGTTATGAGGCAAATTACTAAGCACTTGACGATATTGAACGGCACCACCGCATAAAGAATATATGCCCACAGACTGTCGATTGCAGGGTTCGCCATCGCAGCCAGCTGTATAATAGCGTCAACGGATGAATCAAAGTACACCGCGGCATAGAACGGTATCAACACGAAATAATTCATTAATGGGGCTGTAACAAAAGACATGATGGCCGAGCCCGTTGTCATGCCGATGATCGCGCTTTTTCGGGTCTTGTCAAACTTATAAAATAGAGACGCCGTGAGTACCAGCGTGAGGCTGATGACAAAGTCAGCCACTTCTCCCACGCCCAGAGTTTGGGTAAACGGCAGATATATCAGGTTTTTGACAAGCAATATCGCTGTGCCTGCCAAAGGGCCCAGAGCCAATCCGCCAATGAGGGCAGGGATATTACTGAAATCCAGCTTTAAAAATGGGGGCAGCAACGGCAGAGGCGTCTCCAAAAAGCGAAGTACCGTTGAAATGGCAGCCAGTATACCTGCTGTGACAATAAAAAGAAGTTTTTTGGAAGCAGCGGACCGTTGGGACATATCATTCTCCTTTCCCAGAGCCTATAAATTTAAAAGGCCCTGAAGTATTCTTCAGAGCCATGCCGCACATCATTTCGCGTCTTCTCCCATCCAGACTATACTGTCGGTTACGGAATTCCACCGTATCAGCTTGCGCTCGCGGACTTTTACCGCCGGTAAGGGAATTTCACCCTACCCCGAAGACATACTTCATTTATTTTTTTGATACTAATACTATAT
>JAAXZP010000021.1 GCA_012719815.1 Christensenellaceae bacterium | reverse complement strand
TGTTTACCCGGGGCGGCTCGTTCGCCGAGCTCAGCGGCGTAGTTGCCAGCCTGAACGCGGGCGATGCGGTGGCGGTGCTGACAGGGGTGGCTGCCTTTATGTCGTGCGCCAATGCGGTTACCAGCACGGCGGTATCGCGCGAGGGCAAGCAGCTGTATTTCATGAAATACATACCGATGCCCATAAGAAAGCAGCTGATGGCCAAGGTGTATACCGGCATGCTGCTGTCGGCAATGGGTACCGTGCTGCTCATCGTGTTGGCTCTAGCCATGGGGGTAGGCGTGCTGACGGCGCTGCTCGCTTTGGCGCTCAGCCTGCCGGCGGTGGCCGCCGGCTCGCTGGTGGGCATGCTGATCGACGCGTCGCGGCCCAAGCTGGACTGGCTTAACGAGCAGCAGGCCATCAAGCAGAACGTGAACGTGCTGCTGCACATGCTGGCGGGGGTGCTGATCGGCGCTGCGGTTATCGCGCCCGTGATGCTGCTGCGCATGAGCCTCGCTGGCGCGGCGGCGTATATCGCCGTGCTTTTGGGGCTTCTGACCTTGGTGTTCCTGAGCGGCATGCGCGGCGCGACATCGCGCATTGAGACAATGGATGCGTAGTGCCAATATCCGTAATTTCAATATTATAGCGTAAATATCGATTGTGCCGATAAGCCAGGTACAGTATAATAGTGGTAACCAGACTATAAGGAGTATAAAATTATGATTGTTGGAATTATCGTTGGCGCAGTCGTGCTGATACTGATCATCTGGTTTATCGCTTCATATAACGGTTTTGTACGGCTGAAAAACAGCATTGAGGAAGCGTTCTCCACGATGGACGTGTACCTCAAAAAGAGGTATGACCTGATTCCCAACCTGGTGGAGACGGTAAAAGGTTACGCCAGCCACGAGAAGGAAACGCTGGAGCGCGTGATAGCGGCGCGCAACATGGCGGCTTCGGCCACCACGCTGGAGGGGCGAGTGGAAGGCGAAAACGCGCTGCAGGGCACGCTGAAAAGCCTGTTCGCCGTCGCGGAGGCATATCCGGAACTGAAGGCGAACGCGAACTTCATGGAGCTGCAGGGCGAGCTGCGGCGCATTGAGGACGAGATCGCGAACTCCAGAAAGTACTACAACGCCGTGGTCAAGACGTACAACACCAAGCGCGAGGTGTTCCCCAGCTCCATCGTGGCGGGCATGTTCCGTTTCGAGAAGAAGCCGCTGTTTGAGGTGGGCTCCGAGGCGGAGCGCGAAAACGTGAGAGTGCAGTTCTAACCGTAAAGGGGTGAGGCGGCGCATCGTCGATGGTGCGCCGCTTTCTGCGCGCGGCGCAGGGGGAGAGAAACCATGAAAAAGATCGTGGCGGCTGTACTGATGCTGCTGGCGCTTCTGGGTGCGCTGTTCTGTTTTCCGGCGGCAGCCAGTGCCGACGAAGCCTATGTTATCACCAGCGACGACGTACACATCAGGGTTGCGGAGAACAACGTTATCTACGTGACCGAAACGCTGACGCTTAACTATTTGGAGCCCCGGCGCGGCTTCTATTATTACGTGCTGGACAGGGGAACGGCGTGGCGCGAATACGGCGGCAAAGTCTATTCGACCAGGTTCAATTACAAGGTGACGGATTTCAACGTACAGGGATACGAGTTTGCGCTGTCCCGGGAAGACGACGGTGAGCGTAGTTTTCTGGCGGCGCGGATCGGCAGCGAAGACAAGCTGGTGTCCGGAGAGCAGACGTATGTGATCACTTATACGTGCCACCTGGGCAAAAGCGGTGAGGACACGTTTGACGAATTTTACCGCAATGTGATCATGTGCAGTTACGGCAATACCATAGAAAACGCGAGCTTTACCATCGAGATGCCCAAGGACTTTGACGCGGAGAACGTGTATTGCTATCTGGGAAGATATGAATCCGGCTCTCCCGAAGGCGTGGAATGGAGCAAGCAGGGCAACACCATCACCGGGCGCACCACGCGGCCCATGCAAGGCGGCGAATTCCTGACGGTGCAGATATGGCTGCCGGAAGGCTACTTCGTGGGCGTGGCGGACCCGGATGCGGCATGGCGCGTTTTTTCCTATGTGTTAAGCGGCGCCTGCGTGCTGCTGGCGCTGATACTGTGGCTGACGCTGGGCCGCGACAGCAAAGTTTACCCCACGGTGGAGTTCTACCCGCCCGAGGGCAAGACGCCCGCGGAGGCCGGCTATGTCATCGCCGGCTGCGTGGACCAC
>JAAXZP010000185.1 GCA_012719815.1 Christensenellaceae bacterium | reverse complement strand
GTGCTGGTCAGTGCAGACGGGCTGATCAAGAGCTACGGAGATCGCGTGGTGCTGGATAACTGCCGGTTTGTGATACCCAACGGCAAGAAGACGGCGCTGCTGGGCCCGAACGGCGCGGGCAAGACGACGCTGCTGGACATGATTGCCCGCGGCGAAGCGGGGATATGGCGGTGTGCAGGGCTCAAAATCGGCTATTACCGGCAGGACGCGAGTGGGCTTATTGACAGTGCGTCCATACTCCAAAACGCGATGGCGCAGTCGGTTTATGACGAGACGTTTGTGAGGACGATACTTGCACGGCTGCTGTTCCGGCGGGATGCGCTGCACCACCCCGCAAGCGTTTTGAGCGGCGGCGAGCGGCTGAAGCTGGCCCTGGCCTGCGTGATACTCAGCGATTTTAATCTGCTGCTGCTTGATGAGCCGACCAACTTTCTGGATGCCGAGTCGCGCCGGGCGTTCACCGACGTTTTGGCGGCTTACCCTGGCGCCGTGCTGTTTGCCTCGCACGACCGCGCGTTTATTTCCGCTGTCGCAGACCGCATCATCAGCCTGTATGCGGGCAAAGCGGTGACGTTTGAAGGCGATTACGGCTCCTTTCTGGCAAGCCAGCGCGGCTGATGCGGGCTGTGCAGGCTGGAAAAGGCTGTACTTTGCGAAGAAAGCGTAGTATAATGGGAAAAAAGTCGGAAAGGATCCTGCACATGAAAAGGATAACGCTGTTTCTGCTGGTGATAGCTTTTGTGTTTTCCACCGGCATACCGGTATCGCTGGGCGCGCCGGAAGGCTATCTGCTCAATCAGGAAAGCAGCGGCATCGACGTTTTCAGAGTGCAGATGCGCCTGCGGGATCTGGGGTATCTCAACTACCGGCCGACGGGCCTGTACCGGACGAAGACGGTACAGGCAGTCATGGAATTCCAGAAGAACAACGGGCTGGATGCGGACGGGGACCTCGGCGCCCAGACATATGACAAGCTGTTTTCGCTGGACGCGAAGAGAAAACCGCTGAGCGCCGGCATGGTACCGGTTTCGGGGCCGGCTTACAGGGAAACTTCCGTGAAACCCGGCGAAAAGGCGGACTGGAGCACCGTGGTGGACCCGGCGATTCCGGTGGGTTCAAAGTTCACCGTCACCGACATCAACACCGGCAAATCGTTCACTGTGAAGCGCACGGGCGGCAAGGGCCATGCGGATGTGGAGACGGTGGACAAGGCGGCTACCGACGCGTTCCTGGAATGCTGCGGCGGCGCGTTCACCTGGGAAAAGCGCGCCGTGCTGGTGCAGGTGGGTGATAAGTCTTACGCTGCCTCGCTGTTTGGCCATCCGGACGGGGAGGACACCATCGCGGACAACAATATGCAAGGGCATACCTGCCTGTATTTTTCGGGCAGCACGTCGGATGTGCTGGGGTTTGAGGATAAGGAGCACACGCGCCTGATGCTGGTGGCGGCCGGCGAACTGCCACCTTCTTAAGCGATATGGCGAGACTAAATGCGAAAGCCCGGGGTTTTTCTCCCGGGCTTTTTTGCGCCTAGAATATCGTTTTCTCGCGGATCTCTTTGAGCAGCAGCTCCAAGAACGCGCCGCCGTCCATTTCGCCCAGGTCGCCCGCGCCGCGCTTGCGGACGGACACAGTGCCTTTCTCCACCTCGTTGTCGCCTGCGATCACCATATAGGGGATGCGCTCGTAGCGCGCCTCGCGGATTTTGTAGCCGATCTTCTCGCTGCGGTCGTCCACCGTCACGCGAACGCCCGCCGCTTTCAGCTTCTGCGCCCATTCTTGCAGGTAGGGCAGACTGCGGTCGGTAATGGACATCAGGCGCACCTGCTCGGGCGCTATCCACAGCGGCAGCGCGCCGGCGTACTTCTCGATCAGCATGGCAAGCGTGCGCTCGTAGCAGCCGATGGAGGAGCGGTGGATGATGTAGGGATGTTTCTTTTCGCCGTCGCTGTCCACATAGGTCATGTTGAACCGCTCTGCGCTGGCAAAGTCGATCTGCACGGTGAACAGAGTGTCCTCCTTGCCGAACACGTTGCGGAACTGCAGGTCCAGCTTGGGGCCGTAGAACGCGGCTTCGCCGTCGGCCTCCACATAATTGAGCCCGATGTCGTCCAGTATGCCCTTCATCAGGCGCTGCGTGGTATCCCAGGCCTCCGGGTTATTGATGTACTTCTCGGTGTTGTTCGGATCCCACTTGGAGAACCGGTATTTGACGTCCCCCTCGATACCCAGGCACTTCATCATGTACTGGATCAGGCTGACCACGCTCTTGAACTCGTCCGCAATCTGGTCGGGGCGGCAGATGATGTGGGCGTCGGCCAGCGTAAACTGGCGCACGCGGATAAGGCCGTGCATCTCGCCGGAAGCCTCGTTGCGGAACAGCGTCGCAGTCTCGCTGTAACGGATGGGCAGGTCGCGGTAGCTGTGCAGCTCGGAATTGTAGATCATGTACTGGAACGGGCAGTCCATCGGGCGCAGCGCCATCACTTCGTCGTCTTTTTCCTCGTCGCCCAGCACGAACATGCCGTCCTTGTAGTGGTCCCAGTGTCCGGAGATTTTGTAAAGGTCGCTCTTGGCCATCAGCGGCGTGCGCACCAACGTATAGCCGCGCGCTTCCTCCTCGTCTTCCACGAACCGGGACAGCACCTGTATCACCTTGGCGCCCTTGGGCATCAGCAGCGGCAGGCCCTGGCCCACCACATCACTGGTGGTGAAATATTTCAGCTCGCGGCCCAGCTTGTTGTGGTCGCGCTCGCGGGCTTCCTTTAGCTGATTGAGATAGGCGGCAAGCTCTTCCTGCTTTTCAAATGCGGTGCCATATACGCGGCAGAGCATCTTGTTCTTCTCGCTGCCGCGCCAATACGCCCCCGCGACGGACAGCAGTTTAAACGCTTTCACCTTGCCGGTGGAGGGAAGGTGCGGACCGGCGCAGAGGTCGGTAAACTCGCCCTGCCGGTAAAAGGAGATGTGCGCGTCCTCCGGCAGGTCGTTGATCAGCTCCTGCTTATACGGCTCATCCTTCATGAGGGCGAGCGCCTCCTCACGCGGCAGCTCAAAGCGCTCCAGCGGCAGGTTGGCGTCCACGATGCGGCGCATTTCTTCCTCGATGCGCACGAGGTCGTCGGCGTCGAACGACTCTTCCACGTCGAAGTCGTAGTAAAACCCCGTGTCAATAGCCGGGCCGATGGCGAGCTTTGCCGACGGAAACAGCCGCTTTACGGCCTGCGCCATGATGTGAGACGCGGTATGCCACAGCGCCTTTTTGCCGTCCTCATCCTCAAATGTCAGTATCTCTAATCGGCAGTCCGCGTCGATCACCGTATTTAAGTCTTTGACCACGCCGTCGATGCGGGCGGCCAGCGCTTTTTTGGCGAGCTTGTGCGATATTGCCGCCGCGATATCCAGCGCGCTCATGCCGTTTTGAAATTCTCTGCTTTCTCCGTTTGTCAGTGTGATTATCATATATATCCCCTCGACACTTAAAATAAAAAAGTCCGACGCACAAATGTGCATGGGACGATTGTTCACCGCGGTTCCACCCATCTTCCATTGGATCAATGGCAGCTCTTGCGGCGGATATGGGCGCCACCCCACTTTGCAACAGGTGGTTTCGCCACTGGCTGCGCACGGCACACTTCCAGCCTGCGATGTGCACGTCTCTTGCTGCGCGTATGACCAGCGCTACTTGTCCTGCTGATTGTGGATTATTATATGCCGAAAAAAAGCTGCTGTCAATGCTGCCTTCATCAGGAATTGGCTGGCATATATTGAAAAACAAAATTGCTATTGATTTGAACAGAATATCGTGTATAATATGAAATGCAGCTTCGGGGGGTTATAGCTCAGCTGGTCAGAGCGCTACGTTGACATCGTAGAGGCCATTGGTTCGATCCCAATTAACCCCACCAATCCTGCGGTGTTCGATTGACGCCTGTGTTTAATACCTCCAAATGTTTGACGGGAGTGCGAGTCCGGATACGGATGTCGGGCCCGCTTTCGACGGGATGGCAGAAGTGATGGCAGCACACCCACCTGCTTGGGAAGGCAGGTGTTTAAACTTGGCGGACGGCACCCTGGGATATCTATTATAAGACTGGCAGCACCTGCGATTATTTGCGAAAGCGGAAGTACGCAGGTGCCATTTTTATGCTGTTAAAAATAGACGTGCGCCATGCCCCAATTTTTTAGATTAAGGTCTTGCCAAAAATAAAGGAAGCGCTTATAATATGTCCTGCACATGCCCTGCAGAAATCGTGGGTGATTCAATACCCCATGATTGTAAGCTGGAAAGGCGTAGCGGAATGGTGTAACGGTAGCACCTACGACTCTGACTCGTATTGTCTAGGTTCGAATCCTAGTTCCGCTGCCAAAGGAAAAGCCCTTGAGAAAGGGCTTTTTTGTTTGTTTTGGGTGCTTCCGCACCGGGCAAATGCAGCAAATATGCAACATCACACCTTTTTGAGGTACTTATCGAGGCTGTCAGCGGCCTTTTTCTTTGCCTCTTCAATCACGTGTGCGTATACGTCCAAAGTAATATTTATACTGCTGTGCCCGAGGACCTCCGACACTGTTTTAATGTCCACGCCTTCATAAATCATCAAGCTGCCGGTAGTGTGACGCAGGTCATGCAGGCGCACCGGCGGCAGCCCGGCACGGGCAATTCTATCCGTGAATGCTTTGGACAGGTATGTCGGGGCGGGACTGCGCCCGTCGTCCAGCGTGATGACGAACTCACTCTTGTGATACTCGTTCCCTAACAGCAGACGAAATTCTGTCTGCCGCTTTTTATGGGCTTTGAGAATTTCCACAATACCTTCCGGAATACATACTGTACGCTTCTGGCCGTTTTTTGGTGCCTTCATCTGGTTTTCGCCGTCGACGCGCGTGATCGAGTGGGCCACGGTAATCAGACGGCGCGTGAAATCGATATCCCGCCAGCGCAGTGCAAGCAGCTCGCCGCGACGCAGAGCGCAAAACAGGGCCAGAGCGGCGGCAGGGTAAAGCCACGTGCCATCAAACGCCGCCAGATATTCCGATACATTATCCGGGTGCACGAACGACGCCTGGAATTTAACCGCCCGAGGACGGTCAACCGCATCGCATGGGTTGGTCGCCAGATACCGCTTTTTGACCGCTGCTCGGAGTGCCAGATTAAGCACGCTATGCACCTCGCGCAGTGTTTTACCGGCGAGGTTACTCAGTGACTTATACATCGTTTCAATGTCTCCTGGGGTCAGCCGCTGGAGATACTTATCGCCAATCTCATCCTTGATATGCACAATATTGTACTCATACGCTTTAGCTGTGCTCGGCTGCAGCGATCGCTTATGAATAGCAAACCATTCATCCATATATTCGGACACGGTTAATTTGATTGGCTCCACGTAGGAGCTTTCCCGCAATTCATGCTCCACTTTAATACGGAAGTCATTTGCATTTTGCCACTTATCGAACGACTTGGATTTTTGCCGCCCGGACGGATCGCGCCACAGCACACGATAGCGCTGCGCTCCGGTCTTCGTTAAATATTTATTGATTGTTGCCATTATGACGCCTCCCGTATGTGTAAAAGGTCGAATGTGATTAAATAATCGCCCACTCTCGTAGCCGGGCCGTAGCGGGCCGCGTGGAGCTCCAGCGCGCGCACGATAAACTCCTCCGTCGTGCCCAGGTATTCAGCCAGCTCCCCGGGCGTACGTACGCCCGCCTCCCACGCTGCAATAATGCGGGACAACGGTATCAGCGCATTGGCGGCCCATGCAGCCGCACGCCGTTCATACAAACGCTGCAGCGGCGCCGGAGCCGTAAACAAATTGATAGGCGTAGTGTGATGGTGCCCCAGCTCCTCAGCCAGGACGACGACGCGCTCGGCGCTGGTGGTTAGGGCGGTAGAGAGAGTGATGGTGTGTAAATCACCGCACGAAAAATACAGGCCCCTTATGGGATCAGGCAGCGACGCCGTGTACAGTTTAACATCGCGGTCTGCAGCGTGCTGCTCAAGTGATTCATAGAGCGACAACATGATGCGGACACCTCGGCAAAAATAGAACTTACGTTCTCATTATAAAATGATGGTGTCCGAAAAAGGGGACTACTTTTTACAATCTGGACGATACTTCAGACCGTCTATGTGCTCAAATAAATCGTCGTGTATATGCTGCCCCATTGGATCTAAAATAAAGTCGATGCCTTCTCGACGGGCGTGTTTTGCGGCAGGAACAAAATCACTGTCACCAGAAATTAAAATAATTTGGTCCACCTGTTTTTTATGCGCTAAAGATGCGATATCGAGACCGATTTTCATATCAACACCTTTTTGATTCAATGATACGACAAAATCATTCTCTGTCAGATCATCAATGGTGATTACTTTTCGGCATAATTTTTTTAGCGCTTCTTGCTTTATTGTGTAATAAGCATTTTGATCATCGAGCCTTCCCAAGCGCAAAGCAACTTTGCGTTTTTTCTTAAGCTCGCTAAAAAAGTCGATTGCCCATGAGTATTCTTCGGATTTTTTAAAATCAATATTTCCTTTCAGAGGATGAAAAATTGTCTTTGAAATTGGAGGACAGTCATAATAGAAAATCCGATAAAGGATTGTTTCAAATTTTGTACCCTCATTGGATTTTAGATGCCATTGGCAATAGTTAATTAGTTCTGCAGCCCTCTGGCGTGGATCCTTTTTACCCCACCTGTTTTGAGCGATTTTCCTATAAAATCCTCCGTCAATTAAAATAGCAGTTCTAATCATTTTGACCTCCAACAATTAAACGAAAAAGCTCACGGGCTCTGCACTTCCCTTATCGTGGGAGGCATACTACCGCGAGCTTGTTAACACGTAAAGCTCTTTACACATTACGTGTAAAGCTTTTACGTATTTATAGTATGCCCGAATTCTTAATTTGTCAATAACTTAATTGTACTTTTGAGGTAAAAAGCTTCCATTCGCTTCCATTATATCGCTATTAAATTCCCATTTTTGTCGCTTTTCTTTGCAGTATTGCTCCATGAGAAATTGTTTATACCTCGATGTTGTGCCCGTCTATCTCCAAACGTCTGACGAAGAAGGTATCATAATTTTCATCGGGAAAGTAAATTTCGATATTGGTGTGCCGGTATGCATCCTGGATTTTAACTTTTGAGCTGAGCGTATATTTTAACCCATCGCGGGTTATAACCCAATCCTCTTCGTTTTCGCTCACGCCGACCTCTTCGTCGAACATGTGGCTTAGAGCGGCCTGAACATTGGGGACGAGGGTATCGAAGCAGGGTTCTTTGGAAGCTGCTTGCCCCGACTGGATTGGCTTATCTATTACCCAGCGGTGGCCGCATGATTGACACACCGCCCAGGATCTGACCTTGTCACCTTTCCTGATCAGCAGCGGGATCCAAATGACGGCCCCCAACGTGCATATGGCTAAGAGCACCCACAGCCCCGCCATGAAGCACCCGCGCTTTTTTCTCTCGGCGACGGCCTGAACATTTATACGATCACTTCCGCAATTAGGACACGTCATATAAATACCCCTATTCATTTTTTGATTTTCTATATTCTTCTAGCAAAAAGCGTTTATATGCCTCGACTTTTTCAAGCACCTCGGGCGGAAGGTCTTCATAAGGCACGCCGGAGCTGGCCGCAGCCACTTCCCCGGGTCGACGTACATCAGAGCGCCCGAGTAAATAATCAAGAGACACATCAAAATAATCGGCTATTCTTTTTAGCGTCTCCGTATCGGGCTGATACTCACCGCGCTCCCAGTTTGAAAGGGTCGCCTGGGATACACCGAGATGCTTTGCCAGATCAGCCTGGAGTATATTCGCCTCTTCTCTTAGCGCTCTGATACGCATCAGAAATGTCACCTCGATATTAGTTTAACTGATATATATTTTTTGTCAAATAATATAAGGAAAATTAAAATATATGCTTGACATATTAAGAAAACTGATATAT
>JAAXZP010000184.1 GCA_012719815.1 Christensenellaceae bacterium | reverse complement strand
CGAGCCGATATACTGCCCATCCGTCGTAAAGAGATACGCTTTGTTTACGGAAGTGCCAAGATCGTGAGCAATCAAATATTTTATCATCGTGAATCTCCAACCTTGCTGTTAAATAGTTCCGTTTATTGGCCGCTGACCGGCATTTGACCGGCCGCCGAAATGCAGCACAGTTTAAAAGTAGCGCTGAAACCGACTATTTATATTTCTCCATCATCTTGCGGGCAAACGCTATGCTCTCACGCACGAACGTCTCGCCGTCGGGAGCCAGCTTGCGCCATACCCACGTGCTCATATTGTCCGTGCAGTCCGCAAACCCTTCGAAGCCAAGATACCCGTCGAAGCCGATCTCCCTGAAGGCCCGGAACACGCCGTCCCAATCCACATGGCCGGTGCCCACAATGCCGCGGTCGTTCTCGCACATATGGAAGTATTTCAAACGGCTGCCTGCTGTCTTAATCGCCTCATAAAAGCTCTTTTCTTCCACGTTCATGTGATAGCTGTCGAGGTGGATAAAGACGTTGGGTTCGTCGATCATATCGCACAGCCTGACAGCCTGTTCGCTGGTGTTCAATAGATAGGATTCATAGCGCGTGACCGGTTCCACACCGATGGAGACGCCAAGGTCTGCCGCGTATCTGGCCACTTCCTTAAGGCAACTCGCGCTGAATTCCCATTCCTGTTCAGTCGGCATGCTTTTTGCCGGTTTCAAATATTGCGAATAGATAACGCCTGAGAATGATTTGGCGCCCGCTTCGGCTGTGGCCTTCACGCAGTCTTTCAGGTACTTAACCCCATTCTTCCTGCATGCTTCGTTAAAAGACGTGATATCGACGTCCTCGGCGAGCAGGACGGTGGATGTGGTGGCTTCAAAACCGTCCAGCCTTTCCCTGACTGCCTTGGGATCAAAAAGATCCAGGCGCATCAGCGGAATCTCGATAAAATCAAGGCCCAGCGACCGGACTGTATCGATGATATCCAGTGTGTCGTTAGACCATGTGCTGCACCATTCGTAAGCGTGAATACCCAGTTTCATTTTTCGCCCTCCTGCGATATGTTCGTCTGATATCCGGCGTCCTTTCCGTCAGCTTCTAATTTTACAAACCATTCAGCACTGCGGAAATCACACTCCGGAAGCAGTCGGTGAAGGAGAAGCCCTGCCCGGGCATTGGTTGAAGTGACACTCTTTGTTCGTCATGCCGCTTTCGCTGCGAGAACCACAATCCAAAAACTGCATTAGGAGGAAACCTGCCCGGGCACTGGCATTCGAAAAGAATCTACTCATTCGTCATTATCGCTTTTACTGCGTTCGCCGGGTCATTGATATACGCCTTAAGGGACTCAACCGCATCCTTAAGCTGGAACGTATGAGACACCAGCGATTTTAAATCTACCTTTCCGGATTCCACCAGATCGATGCACATCGGGAAATAGAGGGCAGGCACCGCATCGGATGCCCTTATCTGTATCTTCCTGTGGTGGACCAGATTGGAATCGAAGCTGGCCATCGCGCCTTCCCCGTATGCGATGCCGATGAACGACAGTATGCCGCCCATGTTCAGCGTGTGCGTACAGGGTTCGATCAGCGCCGGCGGAGCCGTCAGCAGCACTTTATCCACGCCGCCGCGTTCAAACGGATACGTCTTAAGATCGACGACATCCGTATAAATGACTTCGTCCGCACCAAACTTTTTGGCCAGTTCAGCCCGTTTGGGCGATTTAGAAAGGCCGGCCGCGTAGATTTTTCTTGCGCCCGCGGCTTTTACCAGCTGTATGGCCATAAGGCCGATCGGCCCGATGCCCACAACCAGCACGTCGTCGTTGAGACCCACCTCGGCAACCTTGAACATGTCCACGGCAACGCCCAGCGGCTCGATCATGCTGCCTTCGATAAAGCTCATGTTGTCGAACTTCACGCACAGCGACGCAGGCGCGACGGTGTATTCCGCAAAACCCATGCTGGTCCGCGGAACCATGTAGTTGATGATATCCTTGTCCAGGTCCACGCGGCCGTTTCGCGAGCTGGCTGAAAGCGGGTTGAACGTAGACGTTTCCAGAACGACTTTGTCGCCCACCGCAAGATGCCTGACGTTGGCTCCCACTTTCTCGACCACACCCGACATTTCATGTCCAAAGGGCTCCCAGTCTTTCGCCGCGTATTTGGCCAGTATCATGTCATGGCCGCAGAAACCGCACGCCTTGACCTTGAACAGCACGTCGTCCGGGCCTATCTCCGGAATGGGCACATTCCGCTGTTCAAACTGAAACGGCGCCTTCAGATATGTCGCTATCATGGTACCTGCTCCTTTCCCAGCCCGTTAAAAGGCAGACATTTCTCCGCTGTACGTGACGCCCGCCTGCAGGATCACGCTGGAATAGCTCGTGAATTCCGCTGAGCGCACGCACGCGCGCGTATTCTTATCGTCGATCATGCGCTTGAGTTCCATATGG
>JAAXZP010000183.1 GCA_012719815.1 Christensenellaceae bacterium | reverse complement strand
CGGTCAGCACGGTATGGCAGGTAACGCCGTATCTTTTGGCGATGGCCTCCGCCATGTCGGTGGACACAAACGAGCGTATCACATAGTCCGTGGGTTTCAGCAGTCCGGCCGAGCGGCGCTTTTCCAGCAGGTAATCGGTCAGTATGCAGCCGATCTGGTTGCCGGTGAGCATCGTGAAGCTGCCGTCCTCCCGGCGTATCGCCGCGCCCATGCGGTCGGCGTCCGGGTCGGTGCCGATCGCGATCTCCGCGCCCACGCTTTTCGCCATGTCAATCGCCATCTGCATCGCGGTGGGGTCTTCCGGGTTGGGCATGTTCACCGTGGGGAAATCGCCATCCGGCTGCTTCTGCGCTTCCACGACATAAAAACGCTTAAACCCTGCCGCTGGAAACACATTCTGCGCTGTGCGCAGCCCCGAGCCGTGCAGCGGCGTGTACACCACCGCAAAGTCCTCCGCGCTGTCCGTGCCGCACAGCTCTAAAATATGCCGGTAGTAGGCGCGGTCCACCTCCTCGCCCACTTCCTCGATCAGCCCGCTGCTAACCGCGGTTTCGTAATCGGCGCGCTTCACGTCGGTAAACGGATCCAGCTCTTGGATGCACTCCGTCACCTTAAAGCTCTCCTCCGGCCCCAGCTGCCCGCCGTACGACGCGTATACCTTGTACCCGTTGTAATCCCGCGGGTTGTGGCTTGCCGTAATCACAATACCGCCGTCTGTTTTCAGATGGCCCACCGCGAACGACAGCTCGGGCACGCTGGTTATCTGGCTGAACAGGTAAACCTTAATGCCGTTGCCCGCCAGTACGCAGGCCGCCTCCCGCGCGAACTCGCGGGAAAAACGCCGCGAGTCGTACGCAATCGCCATCTTAAGGTCCGTCTTGCCGCCTCTTTTCAGGTAGTTGGCCAGCCCCTGCGTGGCGCGCCCTACCACATAGCGGTTCATGCGGGCCACACCTGCGCCAATAATGCCGCGCAGCCCCGCCGTGCCAAACGGCAGGTCGGCAAAAAACCGCTCCTTAATCTGCGCGTCGTCACCCTTTATCGCGTTAAGCTCTTCCAGCAGCGCTGGGTCTTTAACGGCATCCAGCCACCGCGCATATGTCTCAAGATACGTCATAACAGCCTCCCGACTGTTTTATCCCACGTTTCCCCCCGGTTCAAATTCCAGCCAGACCGCGCTCAAGCCCGGCACCGTGATGTCCAGCAGTCCGTCCTTTACGACAAACTTCCTGCCGGTGATATAGCACGCCGCCCCGCCGCTCATCAATCGGCGCAGCGCCGCCTGGTGGGCCGGCTGAAACAGCGGCGTACGCGCCAAAAAGTCCAGCACGAACCGCTGCGGCGTCTCCGAGCGGTTGACCACCACCAGATAAGCGCCGTCCTGCGCCGCGCGGCCCAGCGCATCGCGCCCACCCATCACATAGCGCAATACCGCGATGCAGTCGGGATTGGGCGCGTAGAATACGGCATGGCCAGTGCGCAGGGCGTCCGCACTGCGGCGCAGCCGCGCAAACTGGCGGTAATCCTCTATAAGGCTATAAAGTCCCTCCCGAAACGCGCCGCGGTTGAACGGGTCCAGAAATCCGTTCATGCCGTGCTCGTCGCCATAGTATATGCACGGCACGCCGGGCACTGCAAACTGCAGCGCCGCCGCCAGCCGCTGACGGAGAGCGCCCCTGCGGTTCTGGCTGTCGCTGATGACAAACGTGGCCTGCTGCTCGCGCGTCAGGCTGTGCGGGTCAATGGACGTGCTGAGCGCCGTCCGTATGCGCGTCACATCATGGGAGGATAACATGTTTGTGAGACAGTGGTACATGGGCGGAGGGTATTTCACCGCCTGTTCGATGAGAAAATCGCACAGCTCCTCCGCGTCCGTCCTGCCGGTAAGGAAGCTGATAACTTCGCTGCGGAACGGGTAGTT
>JAAXZP010000182.1 GCA_012719815.1 Christensenellaceae bacterium | reverse complement strand
TTTTAGGAGTGGGCTGTAAAGGCTTGCGGGGAGTCTGCTCTATGCCCAATGATTTATGGATTTTAGTGTGCTGAGGTCCTTGCCAACGTTTACTTGACACATACCAAAAACACTCATGTTTTGACAAACACCGCACTGCGTATTACAATAACACGGGTTAGACGCTAAAGGAGAACGCATATGTTAGAAAAAGATGTGGATTTTGCCGTATACAGAAAAATAACTCCGACGAAAGAAGGGTATTTTGGCACTTACGGATGTGCTTATATTCCGCCTGAGCTGGCTGAGGAATTTGAGAAGATTTCGACAGCGTATCAGACTATATGCCAGAGCTCCAGGTTTATCAGCGAGCTCCGGAGAATCAGAAAGGAGTTTCAGGGGCGTCCGACGCCGACGTATCATTGCGAGAGACTGTCAAATTCCATCGGGAATTGTCAGATATATCTGAAGAGAGAAGACCTGAACCATACCGGGGCTCATAAGCTCAACCATTGCATGGGCGAAGGCCTGCTGGCAAAGTACCTGGGCAAGAAGAAGATCATCGCCGAAACGGGCGCAGGCCAGCACGGCGTCGCATTGGCCACTGCCGCCGCTTTCTTCGGGCTGGAATGCGATATCTATATGGGGGAAGTGGATATCGCCAAGCAGGCGCCGAATGTGGCGAGGATGAAGCTGCTGGGCGCCAGGGTTATACCGGTTTCCCACGGGCTGAAAACGCTGAAAGAAGCCGTTGACGCCGCTTTTGAAGCGTACATGAAGGAGCATGAAACGGCCATGTACTGCATCGGTTCGGTTGTCGGCCCGCATCCGTTCCCGCTGATGGTCCGCGATTTCCAGATGGTTGTCGGGATAGAAGCCAGGGAGCAGTTCCTGGAGATGACGGGCAATCTTCCCGACGCTGTGGTGGCGTGCGTGGGCGGCGGTTCCAACGCGGCCGGCATGATGACGCCGTTCCTGAATGATCCCGTCGAGCTGTACGGCGTGGAGCCGCTGGGCAGGGGACCCGGCGTGGGCGAGCACGCCGCCAGCCTGACGTACGGCACGGAAGGCATCATGCACGGATTTAAGTCCATCATGCTGCAGGATGAAAACGGCGAGCCTGCTCCCGTTTATTCTGTGGCCAGCGGGCTGGATTACCCGTCTGTGGGGCCGGAGCACGCTTACTTGAGGGATTTGGGCCGGGTGAAGTACGTGACCGCTTCTGATGACGAGGCGATAGACGCTTTCTTTGCGCTGTCCAGGCTGGAAGGTATTATTCCGGCGCTGGAGAGCGCTCATGCCGTCGCCTATGCGATGAAGCTGGCAAAAGAGATGGGTACCGGGTCCATACTGGTGAACTGCTCGGGCAGGGGCGATAAGGATTTGGAATATGTTTTGGAACGCTACGGGGACAGGCTGGACAAGTAGCAGCTTGATTTGCAACGGGGGCGGCGAGCCGCCTCCGTTTTTATTGTCCCATAAATTTCGCACGCGGGGCGGAGTGTTATTCAAAAATTTGTTTGTGAAAGATATGTCAACTTGTACGATATGTTGGTGAATTTATAAAACCAATATACAAAATATTGTGGTGATATATTGACATTGAAAAAAAAGAGAAATATAATACCAACACACGGCAAACTTAGAATATCTACCAAGAGGAATTTCCTGATATGGCGACGCAGATCAAGAAAAGAAACGGTGAAATCGTTAATTTCGACTTCCTGAAGATCAGAAACGCGATCAGCAAGGCGAACCATGCTGTGCAGGATGAGGCCATGGACGAAAACGCCCTGGACCTGCTGACGGCTCGGGTGGCCGGCCGGTTCGGTGCGGACGTAATTCCCACCGTGGAAGAAATACAGGACGTGGTGGAGGAAAACCTCATCAAAGCGGGTTACGCCAAGACCGCCAAGGCCTACATACTGTACCGCGCCGAGCACACGAAGATCCGGCAGGCCGAAGAAGACCTGATGGACATCTACAAGCAGCTGACGTACCGCGCCGCGAAGGAAGTGGACTTAAAGCGCGAGAACGCCAACATCGACGCGGATACCGCGATGGGCACTATGCTCAAATACGGCTCTGAAGGCTCCAAATATTTCGTCAACAACTATGTGCTGCCCAAGGACATCGCGGCGGCGCACATGGGCGGGGATATCCATATCCATGACCAGGATTTCTACATGCTGACCGAGACCTGCTGCCAGATCGACCTGCTGAAGCTTTTCAAAGGCGGCTTCTGCACAGGGCACGGTTTTCTGCGCGAGCCGAACGATATTACCTCGTATGCGGCGCTGGCCTGCATCGCCATTCAGGCCAACCAGAACGAGATGCACGGCGGGCAGAGCATCCCCAATTTCGACTACTGCATGGCGCCGGGTGTGCAAAAGACGTTCCGCAAGCTGTACGCCAAGGAACTGTCCCGGTACCTTAAGGCTGCGCACGGCATGGACCCGGACAGATTTAAAGCAGTTTACGAAGCGGCCCGTGCGGCGCTGGGCGACATCTCCATCGGCAACGCGGACGAATACGGCAAAGGCATTGCAGTACATCTCATTAACGAACTGGATTTAAGCGCGGATGAGGCGGAGAAAGCGCACCGTTTTGCGGTGCAGTGCGCGCTGGACGATACCGACCGCAGGACATACCAGGCGATGGAGGCGCTGGTGCACAACCTCAATACAATGAATTCCCGCGCGGGCGCTCAGGTGCCGTTCAGCTCCGTCAACTACGGCACCGACACCTCGCCTGAAGGGCGGATGGCGATACGCAACCTGCTGCTCGCCACCGAAGCCGGGCTGGGCAACGGGGAGACGCCCATAATCCCCGTCCAGATATTCAAGGTGAAGGAGGGGGTCAACTACAACCCGGGTGACCCCAACTACGACCTGTTCCGGCTGGCCATGCAGGTGAGCGCAAAGCGGCTGTTCCCCAACTTCAGCTTCCTGGACGCGCCGTTTAATCTGCAGTATTACAAGCCGGGCGATTACGATACTGAGGTCGCGTACATGGGCTGCCGGACGCGCGTGATCGGCAACGTCTACGACAGGAGCCGCGAGACCACCTGCGGCCGCGGCAATTTAAGCTTTACTTCCATCAACCTGCCGCGCATTGGCATTGAGGCAAAGGGCGACATGGACCGGTTCTACCGGCTGCTGGACGATCGGATCGATTTGGTGATCCGCCAGCTGCTGCACCGTTTCAAAATCCAGTGTTCCAAGAAGGTGTACAACTACCCGTTCCTGATGGGGCAGGGGGTGTGGATTGACAGCGAAAAGCTGGGCCCCGAGGACAGCGTGGCGGAGGTATTGAAGCACGGCACGCTGAGCGTCGGGTTTATCGGCCTGGCGGAATGCCTGACGGCGCTGACGGGCAGGCACCACGGCGAGAGCGACGAGAGCCAGAAGCTGGGCTTGGCAATCGTCGACCACATGCGCCGGCGCCTGGACGAGGAGTCCCAAACGAGGGGGCTTAATTTCACGCTGCTGGCGACTCCGGCGGAGGGGCTTTCCGGCCGTTTCGTCAGGATGGACAGGCGCAAGTACGGCTTTATCAAAGGCGTGACCGACCGCGAATACTACACGAACTCGTTCCATATACCTGTGTATTACCCCATCAAGGCGTACCGGAAGATTGCGCTGGAGGCGCCGTATCACGCCCTGTGCAATGCCGGGCATATCAGCTATGTGGAGCTGGACGGCGATACCTCGCGGAATCTGGAGGCGTTTGAATCCGTTATCCGGTATATGAAGGAGTGCGGCATCGGCTACGGCTCGGTAAATCATCCGGTGGACCGCGATCCCGTTTGCGGCTACAACGGCGTCATTGACAATGTATGCCCGAAATGCGGACGCAGCGAAGCGGACGGCGGGCCGAAGTTTGAACGCATCCGGCGCATTACCGGCTATCTGGTGGGCACGATCGACCGGGGGAACAATGCCAAACGCGCGGAGGAAGGAGACAGAGTCAAGCATGGCCTGTGAGGTAAGGATTGCAGGCATCGAGCCGGAATCCGTTGTGGACGGCGAAGGCATCCGTTACGTGGTGTTTGTCCAGGGGTGCCCCCATCGCTGCCCCGGCTGCCATAATCCCGAAACGCATTCTTTCGACGGCGGGAGGGTGGCGGACATTGATGAACTGTTTGAAGAGATACGCGAGAATCCCCTGCTTAAGGGCGTCACCTTCAGCGGGGGAGAGCCTTTCTGCCAGTCGAAACCTCTGGCCGAGCTGGCCCGGCGAGTGCACGGCATCGGCAAGGACGTGACGACATATACCGGCTATTTATACGAAGACTTGCTCGAGATGCCGGATCCGGACGTAGCCGACCTTCTGGCGCAGACGGATACGCTGATCGACGGGCCGTTTATACTGGCGGAAAAGGATTTGACGCTCTCCTTCAGGGGCAGCCGCAACCAGCGGATTATTAAGTTGACAGAAAAGTAACTATTGAATATAATAACGCATATCGGCAAGCATAGACGAGACGAGTATGAGTGTAGTTGAGAAGAGAGGAGAAGAGACTGGCCAGACGGATATGAAGTGACGCGGTCAAGATTCTTCTTGAACCGCTTTTTTGTCCGCCTGCACCTGCTCCGAAAGTCTATGCGACGATAAAAAAGATTTTTTCGGAGGAGACTAACATGAAGAAAAAGCTGTTTATCGTGGCGGCGCTGATGATGGCGCTGGTATTGACTGCGGCCGGGTTTGCGGGCTGCGCGCCCGCGGCGAAACCTTCGACGGCCGATGCGGACGCAACGCCTTCAACGGCGGCAACTGAGGCCCCGGCCGAATCGAACGAGCCTGAACAGCCGGCGGACGGAAATGTGTTCAGGATCGGCGTCACCCAGATCGCGGACCATCCGTCGCTGGACGTGTGCCGGCAGGGTGCGCTGGATAAGCTGGCGGAGCTGGGCGTTAAGGAAGGCGAAAACCTCAAGGTGGACTTCCAGAACGCGCAAAACGACGTATCGGTTGCGACCACCATCGCGCAGCAGTTTGCGGCCGACAAAGTGGATGCGATCCTCGCCATCGCGACGCCTTCCGCGCAGGCGGCCTACGCGGCGACAATGGGCAGCATTCCGGTGGTTTTCTCGGCGGTGTCCGAGCCGGTGGCTGCGGAACTGGCCAATGCTGACGGAAGCAACATCGTCGGTGTGACGGGCACCAGCGACAAGCTGCCTGTGGAAGCGACGTTTGAACTGATCAAAGCTTTAACCCCCGATGTGAAGAAAGTGGGCATACTTCACAACACGTCCGAAGTAAACAGCGATATTCAGCTGGCCGAGGCGAGGGAAAAAGCGGGCGCATACGGCCTTGAAATCGTGGATGTGGGCATTACCAGCACCAACGAGATTTCCAGTGCGCTGGATACCCTGCTGCCGCAGGTTGACGCGGTGATGAATCTGACGGATAATATGGTCGTATCGGCGCTGCCGCTCATCGTGCAGAAGTGCAACGAGGCGAAGATCCCGCTGTATGG